>JBPCXK010000500.1:0-6205 GCA_051008635.1 Gammaproteobacteria bacterium | reverse complement strand
GAGTTGTGCCCCGCGCTCGGCATTGCGATTCCCGTGGGTAAGGATTCCCTGTCGATGAAAACCGTTTGGCAGCATGATGGCGAGACACGCGAGGTAGTCGCACCTTTGTCATTGATCGTTTCCGCATTCGCGCCGGTCAGCGATGTGCGCAAGACCTTGACGCCGCAACTGCGTACCGACTGCGGCGACAGCGACCTGGTCTTCATCGATCTTGGCAAGGGCCAGCAACGTCTGGGCGGCTCAGCGCTTGCACAAGTGTTCGGCCAGGCCGGTCATCATGCGCCGGACCTCGACGACCCGCCGATGCTCAAACGCTTTTTCGCGTCGATTCAGGATCTGAATCGTGACGGCTTGCTACTCGCCTATCACGATCGCAGCGACGGCGGCTTGTTCGCCACGGCCTGCGAGATGGCCTTTGCCGGCCATACCGGGATGAATGCGCATCTCGACGATTTAGGCGATGACGTCCTGGCCGCGTTATTCAACGAAGAGCTCGGCGCGCTGCTGCAGGTCCGTCACAACGACACGGACCAAGTGCTGGAGACACTGCGCGAATCCGGACTCGGGCATCACAGTCATGTGATCGGAGAGCCGGGCAACGAAGACCACATCGATATTCACTACGACGGCGCCGTAATATTCAGTGCGCAACGTGCTGCCTTACACCAGAGTTGGGCGGAAACGAGCTATCAGATTCAAAAACTGCGCGACAACGCCGAATGCGCTGAGCAGGAATTCGCACTTGTCGGTGATCCGAACGATCCGGGCTTGTCGCCGCGTCTGACTTTCGACATCGAGGAAGACATTACCGCGCCGTACATCACCAAAGGCGCGCGCCCACGCGTCGCGATCCTGCGCGAGCAGGGCGTCAACGGCCAGATCGAGATGGCGGCGGCGTTTGATCGCGCCGGTTTCGCTGCTGTCGACGTGCACATGACGGATCTGATCAGCGGCCGCCTGACGCTGAGCGATTTCCTGGGTGTCGTCGCGGGTGGCGGATTTTCCTATGGCGATGTTCTGGGCGGTGGCGGCGGCTGGGCAAAATCGATTTTGTTCAACAATCGTGCGCGCGATGCGTTCGGTGAGTTCTTGGCGCGCGGTGATGTGTTCGGCCTCGGCGTATGCAACGGCTGCCAGATGTTCTCGCAACTGCGAGAGCTCGTGCCGGGTGCGACGCACTGGCCGCGCTTCATGGCGAATCGTTCCGAGCAGTTCGAGGCGCGTTTTTGTCAGGTCGAAGTGCTGGCATCACCCTCTATTTTTCTCAGTGGCATGCACGGCTCCGTCGTACCGATAGCCGTCGCGCATGGGGAGGGGCGAGCCGCGTTTGACTGTGAAACACCGCAAGACGTCCTGCAAGCGGGCAAGGTCGCGTTGCGTTATGTCGACAATCACGGTGACGCAACGGAACGCTATCCGCACAATCCAAACGGCTCGCCGCTCGGGATCGCCGGGCTCAGCAACGACGACGGCCGCTTCACAATCATGATGCCGCATCCCGAGCGTGTGTTCCGCACCGTGCAGAACTCCTGGCATCCCGACGACTGGGGCGAGGATGGCCCCTGGATGCGGATGTTCAGGAACGCGCGGGTTTGGGTGGCGTGAGTCTAATCCCCATTGATTTACCGTTGATTTAGAGCAGGAATTGGTAAATGCATAAGTGGCCACTTGACGACATACTGGCCCGACTGCGGACCCGATAGAGTGCCACTTGTCCTCCTCCTCGGTGGTAGTCAAGTACCTGGAACGTCTGGGGTCGCCGTCCCTGAATCGGAATCGAAACCCCATGCGAGCACTCCTCAATGCGGGGTATACTCGCAGACAAAGCCTCGGGGGCTCCGGCCATTACAATTACACGTCAAACCATAATCGAGTGCCGCAGTCTTTGGAAGATTTTTGGTGATCGCTGTGATGAAGCCATGCGCGCGATTAGTGATCATGGCGCGAGTAAGTTGGAGGTTCGGGATCGATTTAATTGTGTGGTGGGTGTTGTCGATGCCAGCTTCACCGTGGAGGAGGGCGAGATTTTTTGCATTATGGGTTTGTCCGGTTCAGGTAAATCCACCCTGATCCGTCATGTAAACCGTCTTATCGAACCTACCTCCGGCCATGTATTTATCGAGGGTCAGGATGTAAATAGTCTGAATGCACGCCAATTGCGCGGGCTTCGTGCATCCAAGATAGGGATGGTGTTTCAAAATATGGCCTTGATGCCCCATCGAACGGTATTGGATAACGTGGCTTTCGCCCTGGAGGTGCGCGGCCTGTCCAAGGAGGAGCGTTATACGGTGGCCAGGAAGGCGCTGGCTGCGGTGGACCTTGAAGGATGGGATGGGCGTTATCCGGATGAGTTGTCCGGAGGCATGCAACAACGAGTTGGATTGTCCCGCGCCATTGCCGCTGACCCACACATATTATTGATGGATGAGCCTTTCTCTGCCCTGGATCCCCTCATACGGCGTCAGCTTCAAGATCAATTTGTGCAGCTTGCGGCGAAAATGAAAAAGACCACCTTGTTTATTACCCACGATCTGGATGAGGCCATCCGCATCGGTGACCGAATTGCGATCATGAAGGACGGTGCATTGGTGCAGATTGGTACGCCGGAGGCCATTGTGACCGAACCCGCCGACGACTACGTTGCAGATTTCGTGGCCGGTATTTCCAACCTGCACCTGGTGTCCGCGAGTCGTGTGATGGAACCCCTCGATGCCTATGAATCCCGTCGTGGTGCGCTGGATAGAAGCTTATGTCCGCGGGCTATCCCGGATGATGATCTGGATAGATTAGCCGATCTTTCTATAGAGTCCGATCACCCGATCATTGTTGAACAAGACGGCAAGGCCGTTGGCGTGGTTTCCAAGCGTGCCCTGCTACGTGGAATCCAGGGACATTGGGATGACCAATCCGCGTAGGTATAGCGGGATTTGATATGGCGAAAGCAGAAAACAGCATCCTCAACCCGTTTGGCTATGTTGATCTGGGTATCGGCGATTGGGCGGACGGGGTTAAGCAATGGGCCATCGCCAATCGGGAATCAATGCAGCCAATCAGGGAAACGGTAAACGATCTCATTGTGACGATTGAATCCGCTTTTCAAGCGACGCCACAAGTGGTCATGCTCGCTATTCTTACCCTGCTTGCATGGCAGACCGCAGGACGCAAAGTTGCTTGGATCGTGTTTGGATGCCTGGTGGCTTTGGGTCTGCTGGATCCACGGGCGTGGGGCTTGGCCATGACCACCATGGCCATCGTGGGCGCTTCGGTCATCATCTGCGTAATCATTGGCCTGCCAATGGGGGTGCTTGCCGGCAAGAGCGATCGTTTTTACGCCACCATCAGACCCATATTGGATCTCATGCAGACCATTCCCGCGTTTGTGTATCTCGTGCCGGTGGTGATGTTGATCGGGATCGGCAACGTTTCTGGTGTGATTGTGACGGTGGTGTTCGCCCTGCCGCCGTTAATCCGATTAACCTCTCTTGGTATCCGGCAAGTAAATCAAAGTGTGGTCGAAGCAGCACGGGCCTTTGGCGCCAGCCCGAGCCAGACTTTGCTGAAGGTTGAATTGCCGTTGTCGCTGCCGTCGATCATGACCGGTGTCAACCAAACGATCATGATGGCGCTTTCCGTGGTCGTCATTGCCTCGCTTATTTCCGTCAAGGGACTCGGCAACGAGGTGCTGCGCGCCATGGGTCGACTCGATGCCGGTAAGGCCATCGTCGGCGGTTTGGGGATTGTCATCCTCGCAATCGTGCTTGATCGTATCTCCCAAGGCTTGGGGCAATCAGATCGTGAGCGTGGTCATCGGCACTGGTGGCAACAGGGCCCGATCGGACTGATCGTTTCGCTTCTCAACAAGGAGAGTAAAGAGAACTCTACGCCGTCTTCAATCGGGACGGACTACGAGTCGTCATGAACCTAACCCGGCCTAACCGGAACCAAAGATGTGCCTCTTCAACGGCGGACTTTACCACCCCTTGCCCACCGCTTCGCCGGCGTTTGAGACGCGCGGCCGTGGACAAGGCGTGGAAAAGTCCGCCTCGCTTGTGCGCGACCGCCGGTTCGAGAAATTCTTGGTATTTTTTGTCCAAGATTTCACTGGTAAGGTACTAATGACGTTCTGAAAACTAAAATCCGCTAGGAGGATGACAATGATTGCTAAGTTACTGAAAGGTCTGTTGGCGTTGAGTGTTGCCACATTGACTCTCTCGTCAACGTCAATGGCGGCAGAAATGCCGGGTAAAGGTGTCACCGTGCGACCGGTGGAAGGAACCAATCTGGAAGAGAAATTCCAACATCAGATTGTTTACAAAGCCCTGGAAGCGCTGGGTTACGCCGTCGCTGAACCTGAAGAAGTCACGTACCAGACTATACATTTAGCGCTGGGGACAGGTGATGCGGACTTTACCGCGGTGCATTGGGATCCATTGCATTTGGCGTTCTATGAGGAATCCGGCGGTGCTGCCAAAATGACCAAAGTCGGCGATTATATTTCCGGTGCTTTGCAGGGCTACCTGGTGGATACGGAATCGTACAAAGCTGGTGTAAAAAACTTGGGCGATCTGAAAGACTCGGAGGTTGCAAAGCGTTTTGACTCCGATGGTAATGGCACGGCAGATCTGGCCGGATGCCCGCCGGGTTGGGGGTGTGAAAGAGTCATTGAGCATCATTTAGGAGAGTATCGGCTACGCGACACCGTCACCCATAACCAAGGTGAATACAACGCGGTTATTGCCGACACCATCGCCCGTCTGAAATCCGGCAAGTCCGTCATCTACTACACCTGGACACCCTACTGGGTATCGGGTGTGTTAGTTCCCGGTAAAAACGTGGAATGGATTGAAGTACCCTACAGCTCTTTACCCGATGATCGTAAGGACAATACTGAGTACGAGGGTAAGAATTTAGGTTTTGCGGTAAACAGTCTACGTGTTGTAGCCAATAATAAATTCTTGGAAGCAAATCCGGCAGCGGCGAAACTATTCGAAGTGGCGGTCATAGATATCAACGAAGTTTCTGCGCAAAACAACCTCATGCGCGGCGGCGAGGATTCCCTGGAGGATATTGCGCGTCATGTAGACGAATGGATTAAGGCAAATCAGGCTACTTTCGATTCCTGGATTAAGGCGGCCCAAGACGCTTCCTGAAAAGGATCTGTTTTATCTTTCGAGGCCCCGCCAGCCCGCATTTCTCACCACGGGGCGAGATGATCGCGCAGAGATTTGAATTCACAAGGCACTACTGATCGAGCGGAATACGGGCTGTATTTCCGAGTGAGGAAAATTCGTTGTGGATTCAAGGATCAAGCGGGGGCTCGTCATCGTAGTGAGAAATGCGGGCTTGGCGGGGCCACTTTATCAATCAATCCAACAGTCACGCTGACAGTCTCCGTGAAGCCAGAGCGAATGGTCTGGAACAGGCCATGGATCTCGAAAAACTGATCTCTCTGTTCGTTCATTCGCCGACGTTGCAACTATTGCGCGCGAAGAACGCTGCTTTTGTCGTCCATTTTCTTTATCAGCAGTTCCGTGCGGAGCAGCGAATCTTGATTCCTCACGACGCGCTTCGCACTGAATTGATAGCCTATCAGGACTGGCTTCAGGAACACTACCCCGAGAGACTCGTCGGCCCGCCGGATACGTATCTCAACGAATGGTGCAACGAGTCCTCGCGTATTCTGCTGCGCAGATTCGAGAGCGGACCTGACTCATTGGTCTACCAGCTTACGGCGTCGACCGAGACCGTGCTGCGTTTCGTCGAGGAAAATCTGCAGCGAGAGGCGCGTTTTGTCGGGACGGAAAGCCGCATTCGGCATATCGTTGAGACCTTGCAGGAGATCGCCGTCAACGCCAGCGACGATCCTGAACGTCATATCGCGGAACTGGAGCGTGAGCGCGAGCGTATCGACGCGCGCATTCGCGAAATTCGCGAGACCGGCGATGTCCGGACTTTCCATGATACGCAGATCCGTGAGCGTTTTTTTTATGTCGTCGACGTGTTGGGACGGGTGCTGAGCGATTTCCGCCAGGTAGAGGAGACTTTTCGTGAGATCACGCGCGAAGTGCAGCAGCGCGACGCGGCCGGCGCGCAGCGCAAGGGTGACCTGCTGGGTTTTGCGCTGGATGCCGAAGACGAGCTCCGCGAGAGTGACCAGGGGGTGAGTTTTTTCGGCTTTGTCGATGAGATCCTGGTGCCGGCGCGC
>JBPCXK010000499.1:0-4785 GCA_051008635.1 Gammaproteobacteria bacterium | reverse complement strand
ATTTAGGAGGCGAAATGAAATATTACGCAGTGTTAAGGTTGATTCCGGATGTTCAACCGACCCGTATGTTGAAAGAAATTTCAAAGCTGTCCCAGGTGCTGGGAACGAGCTGGATGTACGACGTCAACAACATCCACGACGAGCATAGCGCGCACGGCTTCGTGCATGTGTTCACGCGTGAGGGCCAGGCGCGGCAGCTCTATCACAGCAATGTGATTGCAGGCGCTGACGGCGACGACTGCTCGGTCTATCTGATCTGCTGCCACGTCCACTCGCAACGCGCAGCGGCCGAGGCGGCGATTCAGACAATCCTGTACTCGCCGGGTAGCAGGGGCAGCGTTCTGGCCTCTTTTGTCAATGAAGAGGAAGGGCTGAAAGCGGCGTAACGGGTTCGCACGAGTGGGCAACTTCGGGGCGCAGCGAAGAGGCTGCGCTCCGGGCCGTCATCGTTGTCATGGCTCTTCCAGGTATGCAATGACCGTTTTCGCCAGGGCCACGGTCTTGGCGTCGATTCGCGGATCTTCCGCAAAGAAATGATCGCTACCCATAGCAATGATGGTGATGCTGCCGGGAGCGATGACATCCGCAAGCAACGTCAGGCCGTCATTGGGTCCTTGCGGAGCGAGTAACGGGTATCTGTCTCTGGAATACTTGCCGAGTTGTCCAGACAAAGAGAGTCCAAGATAGTTGATAACGAGTACATCGTCGCTCAATGACAGTCGCTCAAAGCGCTTCCGGCTGCGTTGCACAGACATACTGAGCACCTTCTCCGTGTCCCAGTTCTCCCACCACAACACCGTGTTGAACAACCACCGTTGCGGCCACTGTTGGTAGTGGTCAATGAGCGGGCTGCCGCGGAGTATGCCGCCGATGTTAACCCATGCGGCTATCGATTGAAGTTGCTTCCCTTGTAATTGCTCGCCAATGCTCAAATGTATTGCCGGGCCGGCAGAGCTGGCACCCACAACGATGATTTTCTTTCCCCGCCGGCCGTACTTAATGAGCTCTTTCGACAAATAATCAGCATTTTCCTCGACTGAACCGTTCGGCGGGATTTCGACCAGCTGATTTTCGATGCCCAGCTCCGTCACCAGAATCCTGGGCATCGCAAAGTTGGCCCCGGTTACATGCCCAAGCTTCGCGTAGTCCCAGCCTGGTACGAACAGGATCACATAGTTCGCAAAGGGGTTTGGATGAGCTCGTTGTACGACTTCGTCTCTTTCTATGAACCGTCTGAAGGTCTCCTGCAATCTCTGGTTTCTCTTATCTGCCCAAAGACGATCGGCAAAAAACAGGGCCGCAAAGTCCACGGAGAAATCCGCGGCAATCTTTCTGAGGTCGTCCCGCGTGGGCTGTGGATGGGGATAATCGCGGTACACCCGGTCGATTTTCGCGTCGAAGTCCGCGTCGTTACGGCGGCCCGCAAGATAAACATCGAGGTAGTAGCGCGCTATTTCCGAATCAACCGTAGTGTTTACTCTTTCGCCGAGAAACTGACTGTGAACTGGGTAGGCAGGCGTGGTGCTGCAGCCCCAATTCACGAACAGCAGCGGGACCAGACACGCGATGCGCCAGAGCGCAGCCATGCGTGCCGACCACCGAGTCGTCATCCCTATTCACAGCTCTTTCGAGCGCAGTACCATCATCTTCTCGATCTGCATGTCTTCGAACGTGTAGGGAATACCGCCCACACCAAGCCCGGACTGACGCAAGCCGGCAAAAGGCATCCAGTCGACCCGAAAGGCCGTATGGTCGTTGATCATGATGGCAGAGGCATCCAGCCGCCGGTAACAACGCATGGCGAAGTCGATATTGCGCGTGCTGACGGCAGCCTGGAACGCAAAGGGCAAATTGTTGGCGCGCTCAATTGCCTCAAGGGCATCGGCATAAGGGTACACGCAGACTACGGGTCCGAAGATTTCCGCCGTGCTGACCTTGCTCTGCGCGGGCGGGTCGTACAACACGGTGCAGGCATACGTGCTGTTCGAGAGTCGATTGCCGCCGGTGATGAGCTGAGCGCCTTCGCCCACGGCTTCGTCGACCCACTGTGCGACGCGATCCGCCTCGCGGTGACGGATCAGCGGCCCGACTTCGGTTCGTTCCAGGGTCGGATCACCGACGGTCATGGCGTCCGCCAGTTCGCCCATCCGCCGCGCAACCTCTTTGGCAATGGATCGATGCGCGAATAGGCGTTGCACGGAAACACACACCTGGCCGGCATGGTAGAAACCGCCCTTGGCGAGAACGGGCAGGATGTCATCGAGGTCGGCGTCCTCCGCCATGATCACGGGCGCCGCGCCGCCGTGCTCGAGTGCGCACCGCGCGCCCGGCGCGAGTTTCGAGCGCAGCATCCAGCCCACTTTGGCGCTGCCGATAAAACTGAAAAAGCCAACGCGTGCGTCCGTCACGAGTTGAGTCGCCACATCGAGATCATCGACGACCAGCGCCTGGCAGTATTCATCCGGTAGACCGGCTTCGCGCAGGATCCGGACGAACCGGAAACAGGATAACGGGGTGTCCTCGGCGGGTTTGACGATCACGGGACACCCGCTCGCAACGGCCGGCCCGACCTGGTGCACGATGAGATTCAACGGGTGGTTGAATGCGCTCACGGCAACGACGACACCGATCGGCTCCTTGCGTGTCATGGCCAAACGGTTCGCCGACGCGGGGTTGAGGTTCATCGGAATTTCCGTGCCGGTGTCTGCGCGGATGCATTCGACGCAGTTCCGCACGCCGTCGATGGCGCGCGCGACTTCCACACGCGAGTCGATGAGCGGTTTGCCGCCTTCGCGCGCGGCCTCCAGCGCGAGCATCTCTGCCCGCTGTGCCATGATGGCAGCGGTTTTCTCCAGCACGTCGATGCGTGCTGCCGGTGGCAACCAGCGATCCTTGTCCCGGAATATCGCATACGCGGTTTGCAGCGCCTGCTCTACGCCCGCATGGTCGATGGCTGCAAGCTGAGCTATGGGCGCGCCATCCCACGGCGCGCTTACGTCGATCTTTCGGCCGGCGTCTTTGGCTCCCGGCACCAGTAGAGCGAAGTGCTCAGACACGATGTCAGATCGGGCAGACCAGATTGCCCGCTTTCTGTGTGAACTTCATGTTTTCTTCGTAATCCACCGGGCAGTCGATAATGACCACTGTGTCATCAGCAATGGCCTGTTTGAGTGTCGGCGCGAGCTCGTCGGCAGCATTCACCTTGTAGCCTTTGCCGCCAAAGCTTTCGGCATATTTGACGAAGTCGGGATTGGTGAAATCGATATGACTTTCGCGGCCGAAGTTGCGCAGTTGATGCCACTTGATCAGGCCGTATTTGCTGTCGGTCCAGATGAGAATCACGATCGCGACGCCGAGGCGCAGCGCGGTCTCGATCTCTTGCGAGTTCATCAGGAAGCCGGCGTCGCCCGTGACCGTCAGCGCGGTGCGTTCGGGGTGCACGAGCTTGGCGGCGATGGCGCCCGGCACACCGATGCCCATCGACGCGAAGCCGTTGGATATGATACAGGTGTTGGGCGCTTCGGCTTGATACATCCGCGCCATCCACATTTTGTGTGCGCCCACGTCCGAGATGACGATGTCTTCAGGGTTGAGTGCCTGGCGCAGATCCCAGATGATTTTTTGCGGCTTGATCGGAAAGCCATTGTCGTGCGCGTGCTCGCTATGGTCGTCAACGATGGTCTTGCGCAGGCCGCTGGCCGAAAATTCCGTCTGTGGTCTGGCGAGCTCGGCGATCGCATCCAGCGATGCGGCAATGTCGCCGACAACGCCGCAGGCGAGAATGTAGTGCTCGTCCACCTCGGCGTAGCTCATGTCGATGTGGATGATTTTCTTGTCGTTGTTCGGATGCCACAGATGCGGGTGGTATTCGACCATGTCGTAACCGACGCAGATCACGACATCGGCGCGGTCGAAACCGCAAGTCACGTAGTCTCTGGCTTGCAAGCCGACGGTGCCGAGAGAGTGACTGTGAGAAAACGGCATCGCGCCCTTGGCCATGAAGGTCGTCGCCACCGGCAGATTCAGCTTTTCTGCGAAGCTGATGAGCTGTGCAGAGGCGCCGCCGCGAACGACACCGTTGCCGGCCATCACCACCGGGTACCTGGCGCTACCGATCAAATCCGCCGCCTGCCTGATTTTGTCCGCGGGGGCGAGCGGGTGTTTGGCGCTCTGCACCTTGAGAGGTCGTTTCTCCTCCACATCCTGGCCGGCGATATTTTCGGGAAAAGAGACGAAACTGCCGCCGGGTTTTTCAGCCTCCGCGTCCTTGAACGCCTTACGCACGATTTCCGGGACCACCTCGGGCTCGCGGATCTGGATCGCATATTTCGAAATAGGGTCGAACAGATTCACCAGATCGAGTACCTGATGACTCTCTTTGTGCATGCGCGTGGTCGCGCCTTGCCCGGCGATGCCGACGATGGGCGCACGGTCCATGTTGGCGTCGGCAAAACCCGTCACCAGATTGGTTGCGCCGGGACCCAGCGTGGCGAGGCAAACGCCAGCGCGCCCAGTCAGCCGGCCGTACACATCCGCCATAAATGCCGCGCCCTGTTCGTGCCGGGTGGTGACGAACTTGATTTTGCTCTCGAGCAGCGCATCCATGACGTCGATGTTTTCTTCGCCCGGGATGCCGAAGATATATTCGACGCCCTCGTTTTCGAGACATCTGATGAACAGTTCCGCGGTTCGCATTCAATTTCCCCTGCGCTGGCGTTGAATTCAGCCTAGAGACCCGGCGCCAAAAGGAGTTATTCCCGCGTGACGCCGGCCCGGGTAGTGCAC
>JBPCXK010000498.1:0-4022 GCA_051008635.1 Gammaproteobacteria bacterium | reverse complement strand
GCTCTAAAGACGTGTCGATGTGTGTTGCGTAATAGGTTACCGCCTCCAGCGTGTCGCCATCCGTCGTGACAGCTGACACTTGCTTTTCTTCGTATCCGTATCCCAGACCTTCTATGCTGTCTAATTCCAGCTTGTCTGAAGCGGTTATTCGAAAGACCACACCATGCACAACGTCTTTCGGGTTGCTCGTGGACTCGATATCACACTTGCCGGAGCCGTCTTTGCCGTTCTTCCGGAAGCTCAGCCTGTGTTCACGAAGTTGCGCAATAGTAACAGCGGGCGGCGAAGGAATTCTGTCTGCGAGCCTGGTCGTAGAGAGGTTAGAGCCGTAGGCAAAATAGAGCATTGTGTTTATTGCATTGCTGCTGAAGGGTCGAGCCGGGCTGCTGCGGTCCGTTTCGAAGTCGCATCGTCATGCCGCGCGGGCGGCATGGCCTGTGAACCATGATAACTGATGCGATAGATCGCCGTCGATTTCTTCTTACCGCGTCTGAACGCGCGAAAACTGCTAGCCGAAATAAGCCTCATGCACTTGTTTGGTGTCCTTCAGTTCCGCGGGGGCGCCCTGCGCGACGACGCTGCCTTTCGACAGTACGTATCCATAGTCCGCGATAGCCAGAGTTTGATGGACGTTTTGCTCGACCAGAAAAACGGTAATTCCCTGCTCGTTGATATGTCGAATGATGTTGAAGTTCTCCTTCACCAACAGGGGAGACAGGCCCAACGAGGGTTCGTCCAGCATCAATAGCCTGGGCGCGCTCATAAGACCGCGGCCGATCGATACCATAGCCTGTTCTCCACCTGACATGGTGCCGGCGATCTGTTGGCTGCGCTGCACAAGGACAGGGAAGATCGCGTAGACCCGTTCCAGCCGTTCTTTCAGCACTGCATCGGATGGTTCCTGATACGCGCCGAGGCGCAGGTTTTCCTCCACGGTGCACTTCGGAAAGACTTTACGTCCTTCGGGAATACATGCCAGGCCGGTGGCGATGACCTTGTGCGTCCGCAAGCCCGTGAGCTCGTTACCGTCAAAGAAGATCCGCCCCCGGTTTGGCGGCGTTAAACCAAGAATGGAACGGATGAGTGTCGATTTTCCGGAGCCGTTGGAGCCCAACAGGCAGGTTATCTTGCCGGGTTGCGCGCACAGCGATACGTCTTGCAGCACGTCCGCCTTGCCGTAAGCGGTGCAAACGCCTTCGACTATCAGGCCTCTCTTGTTGTTGTCGCTCATTGGATGCCCAGATAGGCTTGCTGCACTTCGTTGTCGGCGGCTATTTCCCGATAACTGCCTTCGCAGATTTTTTTGCCGAAATTCAGCACCGCGCAGTTGTTGGTGATGCGCTCGATAACCCCCATTTCATGCTCGATGATGATAATGGTCAGGCCTTTGAGGCGTTCCTTGACGATGAGGATGTCGTCCATCAACTCTTTTGTCTCGTCGTGAGTCATGCCCGCCGACGGTTCGTCGAGTAACAGCAAGCGGGGCTTGCTGATCAGCGCGCGGCAAATTTCGATGCGTCGCCGATCGATCATCGGCAGCCCGCTCACGGTTTCGAACATGCGATTGGCCAGCGGCGGGTGGAATATTCCAATGAGCTCATGCGCCTGCGTCACGTTTTCTTCGTATTGTGTCTTGAACGCGGCACGTCGCAGCACATTGAACCACAGCCCCTGATTCAGGGATTTGTGATTCCCGATCATGATGTTGTCGAATATCGTCAATTCCAGGCAAAGCCTGGAGCGCTGAAATGTACGCGAAATACCTGCCCGGTACACGGCCCGTGGTGACAACGCGGTGATGTCCTGGCCTCGAAAACGAATCGCGCCGCTGCTGGCTGGATAGATGCCGGTAACCACATTGAAGAACGTGGTCTTTCCGGAACCGTTGGGGCCTATGAGGCCAAAGACGTCGTTAATCTGTACGGTGATGTCGAGCTCATCGAGCGCGACGAGGCCGCCGAAGCGCTTGGACAAACCATGAGCGGTCAGCAACTGCGCCTGCGCAACGCTCACGATGGTCTCCACCCGGGAAAGTAGACGCGGGTCGGACGCGGCAGCAGGCCCGTGGGACGAAACAAGAGCACTAAAATGACCATCGCACTAAAGAGCAGGAATCGATACTCCTGAATGGCCTGCAGCTTTTCCGGCACCACAATGATGATGACGGTGGCCAGCACCACGCCCCAGGCGTTGCCAATACCGCCGAGCAGGACTATCGAAACCAGGATCAAGGAATCACCGAAGGTGAAATTCTGCGGTGCGATAAAGCCGATCATCATGGCGTAAAGGGCGCCGGCCATACCGGCCAGAAAGTTACCGACCGTAAAGGCGGTGACTTTCCAGCGCGTAATGCTGAGGCCAAAACAGGCGGCGGCTGTTTCATCGAGGCGCACGGCATCCCAGTTCAGGCCGATCCAGGATCGTTCCAGGCGGCGCACGAGCGTGAACACGATGGCCAGCAGCACGAGACCGGCAATGACGTAGTTGAGATAAAACGAAGTCTCGAACCCCCCGATTGTCACGCCCGAGTTGAAGTCCCAGCCGAGAATTTGAAAGCTGTCGACCGCCAACCCTTGCGGACCGCCCAATACGTCGTTGACTTCGAGGAACGTGCTGAACAGTATCGTGAAGGCGATGGTGATAACCGCCGAATAGTGTCCGCGTGTACGCAACACCGGCACGATCAGCAGCGCTCCAATAAGCGCGGCAACGCCGCCACCCGCGAGCAGAATGAGCACGTGCGGTATCGGCGTGTGGACGCTCAACACGGCGGCGGTGTAGCAACCCACGCCGAAGAACGCCGCGCCCGCGAAGTTCAGCACGCCGGAGTAACCAAACTGAACATTGATCCCCAGCGCCGCGACGATGTACAAAACGACGGTGCCGACCATCAGCAGCACGAAATGATCGTCGTAGAAGTAAGCGCTGGTGAGCGCAGCACCCACGAGTACCAGCATGCTTGGCGAGATGCTGTAGCTCGCGAGCCCCTGTTCGATGCGGGTCATGATGCCGGTCCTGGCGGCGGCGAGCACAGCGCCGGCGCCGGCCACTAACATCAGCATCACGCCGAGCTGCGATTCGACGCGTAGCAGTGCGACCGCGTAGACGAGAACGGCTATTGCGAAGGCGAGGGCGAGCGCCAGCGAACCGGCTTGTCCATTAGAATGACTCAACTCAGACGCGCTCGCTTTCCTTCTCGCCGATCAGGCCGGTTGGCCGCCAGGCCATGATCAGGATCACGACGCCAAAGGCGAATACGTCCTTGTACGCGCTGGCGTGAGGCAGGATCACTACAACGATGGTTTGCAGTGCTGCGAACAGGAACCCACCAATGATGGCGCCATAGATGTTGCCGAGGCCGCCGACGATAGCGGAGCTGAAACCGATCACGCCCAGCAGCAGGCCGACGCCGAAATTGATTTCACTGTAGTAAAGGCCGTTCATGATGCCGGCGAAGGCCGCAAGCGCCGAGCCAATCGCGAACACAACGAGCACGATCAGCGTGTAATTGATCCCCATCGTGCGGGCGGTTTCTTCGTCCTGGGCAACTGCGCGGATAGCCAGCCCGAGCTTCGTCCTGGTCAGCAAGAAATGAACAGCGGCGATCACCAACAGTCCGGCCAGAAACATCAAAGCGTTGTCCAGCCTGAGTAGAAGGAGCTCATACTCGTAGCTCTGCGTGGGTAACAGGCTGGGAAACTTCTGTGGGTTTGCGCCCAGCGGGTAGAACAGACGAATGCATTCGCGCAGCACCGTGCCGAGCATCAGCGTGATAAGCAGGGTGTTCAGCGCTGGAGCGTGTTTGAGCGGCAGCACGATAAAGCGCGCAATGAGCATACCCATCGCGCCCATGCACAACGCTGCCGCCAGCACGATGCCCGCTACCTGAGCGGGCGCCCAGTCGACGCCCAGCAGGATCAAACCGAGGTAGGTGGCAAGGCCCGTGAACGCGCCTATGGTAACCACATCGCCGTGGGAGAAGATGATCATGTCCATGACGCCGAAAAACAGCGTGAATCCCA
>JBPCXK010000497.1:0-2662 GCA_051008635.1 Gammaproteobacteria bacterium | reverse complement strand
TCTTCACGCGTAACGCCCGCGAGGTAGGCGTCCACGGCGTAACGAATTTCTTCGGCTACTTTTGTGCCGCGCGACCTCGCGCGCTTTTGTAGCGCGGCCTTTTGCGAGGCATCGAGATACACTTGAGTAAGCTGTCGTGTGGTCATTGTATTGCAGAAGTGACGTATATTGAATATATATTAACATTTGCAAATCCCGCAATCGGCTCAAGGCAGTTTCTCCTGCTGATCATCCGGCAACCAATAACTTCTGCGAAACCGGCTGTAACGCGCATATTTGCCGCGTTGGCCGAGGTAGTAGGGCACGATCGATTCCAGCGATGTCGGACAGCGTTTGCCGTCCGGACACACGCTGTCGCGCGTAAGCGAAAGATAGTTGTCCCGTGAGAATGGCTTGCCGGGTGCGAACTCCAGTACGTTCGCCTGTAGCCGGGACAAGCCTTGTGACAGGCCTATGATACGCCGTTTGACGCCGAGCACGCTCGCCGTGTACTCCACCAGCTCCTTGAGCGTGTAGTCGCGCGGTCCGCACAAGTTGTAACGTTCCCCGTAGGTAGACTCGTCCTCCAGCGCGCCGGCAAACGCCTCCACTATATCGCCCACATAGACAGGAGCAAACCGTGATTCGGGGCAGGCGAGCGGAAACACCAGCGGTGACAGCTTCAACAAATCGGCGAAGCGATTGATAAAGCTGTCCTCCGGGCCAAAGATGACCGACGGGCGGAAGCTCGTTGCACTCAACACGGTCGGATTCGCGGCGTGCACGCGATTTTCTGCCTGGCCTTTGCTGCGCAGATAAAAGCTGGGGCCGTTCTTCGCGTCCGCGTTGAGCGCGCTCATGTGCAGCAGGCGGCTGACTGCGGCGGCATTGCAGGCCTGCAACAACGTATCGGCAAGTGCCACGTGCGCCCGCATGAAGCCGCTCCCGTCGCGGCCCTTTTCATTGAGAATGCCGACCAGATTGATGGCCGCATCGCAGCCCCGTAGCTCCCGCGTCAAGCGGGCGGTGTCGTAAACATCGGCCTCTACTACCGACACGGTCGGTAAGACCAGCAACTCGCGGTGACGCTCGCGCCGGCGTGTCAGCACCTTGACGCGCCGGCCCTCTTCCACCAGCCGGTTGAAGAGATGCTTGCCGACGAAGCCGGTGCCCCCGAGCACGCAGACTTGTTTCATGTTCATGGCAGCTTTTCGGACATTGTCGACACGCATTTTACTGGATTCCTTCCGGGTGAGCCGTAAAAAGGAATTGGTCCGGTGGACCAATTCCCCGGCGAACGCCTTACCAGGGAGAGTAAGGCTGGGGCTGGTGAACAGCCGAAGGGCAAAGCCAGGATGTAGTAACCCTCGACCGACATCCGGGCTAGAATGCCTGGCTCGTCCCGGATTTAACTCGCCGAGTATGGATCAGCTGGCTTTCTTGAAGGACACCGAATTGTTCGAGGGGTTGCCCGACGAGCCTCTGCAGCGGATCCATGCGTCCATGGACGAGCTCAGGGCCACGCGGGGCACCGTGATTTTCAGCACCGACGATCCTGGCGATGCGATCTACGTGGTGCTCGAGGGTAGGCTGAGCATGGTGCGCGAAGGGGTGTCCGTGGCCACAATGGAGTCGGGTCAGTGTTTCGGCGAGATGGCGCTCGTCGAGCGCTCGACACGTAGCGCTTCCGCGATCGCGGAGACCCGGGTCTGGCTGCTCAGATGGGGTCGCGACAGCTTTCTGCAGGTCATCGCGCAATATCCGGAAGTGGCGTATGGCGTGTTCAAGATACTCAGCCGCAAGCTGCGTCACGACACCCAGCTTCGCGTGACGCTGGAGCTCGAGCAACATCGTTTGAAGCTCGATCTGGAGCGAGCGCGAGAGATCCAGGCTTCTATGCTGCCCCAGGATCTCGTCAACTCGGGCAGCATCGAGGTGGCGGGTTTTTGCCGTCCGGCGGCGGAAGTGGGCGGCGATTACTACGACTATCTCGAATTCGAAAACGATTCGCTGGGCCTGATTATTGGTGACGTCACCGGGCACGGTTTCTACGCGGGTTTGTTCGTCGCCATGGCCAAGAGCTGCCTCAATACGCAGGCGCGCGTGGACTATGCACCCGCCAAGGTCATGGAGGCGATGGGTCAAACGCTGAATCTCTCGATTCAACGCACGCTGCTCATGACGTGCTGCTACGCGCTGTTGGAGCCGCAGCGCCACCGGTTCACGTTCTGCAATGCCGGTCATCCTCATCCGTATCACTATCGCCATGCGGCCCGGCAGCTCGAAAAACTGCCAACGCTCGACCCGCTGCTGGGCGTTCAGGACTTATATGACGATGTTTTTCACGAGCAACAACGCGAGTGGCTGCCCGGTGACATTTTGCTGTTATATTCAGATGGCATAACGGAGGCACGCGCCGGCGATGGCGAGATGTTTGGTGACGAGCGTCTGGAACACTGCATTCTGGACAACGTGGAGTCGAGTGCGATGCAGATCAAGGAAACCGTTCTGCGCGCCCTGGAGCGGCACTGCGGCGCAGACACGGCGCACAAGGATGATCTGACGCTCGTCGTCAGCCGCGCTACGCACTAGCCCGCATTTCTCACCACGATGACGAGCCCTCGCTTGATCTTTGATTCCACAACGCATTTTCTTCAGTCGGAAATACGACCTGTATTCCGCT
>JBPCXK010000496.1:0-7189 GCA_051008635.1 Gammaproteobacteria bacterium | reverse complement strand
ACGTACGTCCTGGACCATCTCGGAGATGAACCCGAGATCCGGATTGTCCGCGGCCAGGTAGCACAGAGAGTTGTCATCGATGTACGGCCTGGAGGCTGAACGCAGATTGAGATTCAACGTCACCCTTGTACCCGAGCGGATTGGGCTAACGCGATGCAGCAATCGCATGTATTGACCCATGGTGCTGTAACCGGGGGCATGCGAAATACGAAGCTGACGATCCTCCGGTAACTCCTCGCCGCGTTCAACTCGAGTGAGACCGTCCTCGTAGTGGCCGCGATAGACCGTGAGCTCACCACCTTCCACACCGTCCAGTTGTAACGGGATCAACTCGGAGCACGGCACGCCGTCGTTGTGCCACGGAATGACACCGTCATGCGCTCCCATGAAGGTCACTATGGCAGTTATGACGGATATGGGGTACGGTTCAAGTCTGGTCCCAGCCAGTTCGCTCAGCCACTCTAATCGCACCTTGTCGTTTACGAGTTCGCTAATTTCTGGTATGTGCGTATGAGCGGCGCGGATATAGCGCAGATTCAGATGGCGCTTGCCGGAAAGCTGCTCCTTATAACGATTTGCTTTGACAAGGATCGTTTCCAGCAACCCCGGGTCATAGTCGTGACGGAACTGGACTACCCCCAAATCAGAGATTTTCCAGCTCGTAGCGCACCCCAAGAGCGCGTCACGGCTGTAGCTGCAGCGAATTCGCCCATCCGTGGGGTGCCCATGCAAGGGAACGTGATCAGCTATCACAGTTTTTCACCCCGATCTGATTGTTGACTCAAAGTCAATATATATGTGATTTTCGTGCAACTTTAGTAACAGTAACTGGTTGTTTCAATTGATAGTTTTTCAATACACTACTGATCTTGAGTCAACGGCGCGAGTCTCAGAGCAGCCCTGTGTCCCGCCGGGCACTTAACTTAGGCCACAAAGATACGGAAAGAAGATCTTCGTAGGGGTGGGGTGAGCGGAGCGAACCCACCCAGCAGCAGCCAGTTTTGATGGTGGGGTTCGTTCCGCCAGGCGACCTATCCAACTGCCCGGCTGCGGTCGGCTTTTTGGCTCGACGACGAGTGGTCCCAGCCACGGCTTAACGACTGGTCGCGTTCAGCGATAACCCAGTCGCAAAAGCTTTGCCGCTTGGGGTTTTCCGCTGAGTTGGAGGGATAGGCCAGATAGTAAGGCCCTGTCGGGAACTATCCCAAACTCGAACGGCCTGACCAGCCTCCCATCTGCGAGTGCGTCGAGCACTATAGGTTTGCTGGCCAGGGCAACTCCTTCCCCACTGATTGCGGCTTGAATAGCCAGATACGAATGGTCGAAGTAAGGACCACTTTTCGGATCGACATCCGCGACGTCCAGGCCAGCGCTGCGGGCCGCATGGAGCCAGGCCCGCCAATCGATTTGCATCGCATCATGCAGCAGTGTGTGGTGCCCCAACGCAGGGGGATCCGTAAGCGCATGAGGCGACCGTAAATATTCGGCGCTACACACCGGAAACACCTCGTCTTCGTAGAGTAAGAATGTCCGGACACCGTCCCAGTCGTTCCGGCCGTAGCGGATCGCCAGATCAATATTCTCGCGCGCAAAATCGATCATCCGATCCGCCGTAGTGATGCGGACATCAATCTCAGGAGCAGTCTTGCGAAATCGGGGCAAACGTGGCACCAACCAGAGTGTGGCGAACGAATCCATGGTCGCGATGGTCAGGACATCACGTTCGTTCGCCCGATTTGCAATACGATGGCTGGCGTCCGAAAGCTCGTTCAAGGCCTGGTGCACAGGGTAAAAATACTCCTGCCCGAGCGCCGTGAGCCTGATACGCCGCCCTTCTCTGCGAAACAATGGGCCTCCCAGCCAAGCCTCAAGGGCCTTAACACGATGCGTGATGGCTGATGGCGTAACGTGCAACTCCTCGCTGGCCTTGCGCACACTCTCATAGCGCGCGGCGGCCTCGAACGCCCGAATCGCACTGAATGGGGGCATTTTCCGCATGTATCACCAAATGATGATATATACTCAATGATCTGTCAAAGAATGATCAGTTTTTGAGCTTTGAAGGCTTACCTATAGTTGATGCAGCATCAATTGTTTGCTGGCGAATGAGGGAACGGTGCATCAGCATGCCCAAATTGCCGCTCGGCAATACTGCTACCTATCTGGGCGACTGGGTTATCACGGAAGCGATAGCCCCCTCGGGCGGAGCATACCGGGGCGCAGTCCATCTGGCGCCCGATGGCGAGGCGTGCACGGTTTCGTGGGACCGCGACGGAACACGATGCCAAGGTCCGGCACTCGCTTTTGGGGACCTCATCGTGGCCAGTCGGCAACCAATTGGTGAAGAGCAAATCCCGGAAGACGGGCGAGTCGGGCTGGTCTTCTATCATATTCGCAACGACGGAACACTCCCCGCCCGCTGGTATCACCCGAGTCTGCGGGGAAAAGTCGGAACCGGCATCTCCACTGACGGCCCGATCGGGCAACTGGCCGGGACCTACAAGGCTGACTACAAGACTGCGGCAGATGAAACCTTTGAGCCTCTGCAAAAACAGCTCTCCGAGGACGACGGCGTCTACCGGCTGACGTGGCTCAAGGCGGAAAGCGCAATCTACGAAGGCGTTGGCATGCGCGTAGCGGATCATCTTGCGGTGGGTTGGGGACCGCCCGGAACGAAGATCGAGCTTGCGGTCTTACGCCGCCCTGCCGGCGACGAAAACAAGCTGACAGGAACTTATGTGGCGATAGATCAAAGAGGGAACGGTCAAGAAATGATCAGTCGCGTGACATGAATCGTGCAATGAGTGGGGGGAGAGGACAAGCGATGTACATCGAAAGCAACAGCGAAAGCAACTACCACTGGCTGGCATCCTGGCTGAGTGACATTAGCGAACCTTTTTCGTATGCCGGTCGCGATACGCACGTCAGCTTCGCCATACGGCTGAGCGTACTCTCGCGTGACGAGAAGTTTCGCCCGAACAGAGTGACGCTTTCACGTTTGGACACAGACCCGGAGTCGTTCATAGAGATTCACCTCTATCACGACTTCAGCATTGCCGTCGCGCTGGCGTGCATGGATTCGTTTGGGTACCGCTGTGCGTTTGACGAACAGGGGGTGTTGATCTCATCACGCCTGAGCGAGTTTAATGAACTGCTCGAGCATTGGCTGAGGCAGTCGAAAAGAATAACCCTTCCAGACCCGGTAAATTTTTGCGCGAGCTCCTTTCACGGATGAACTATGCCTATCGCTGAGCACGGTGAGGTCAGTTCCGGCGGGCTGCACGCTTCCTCTATATGAGCAGCGAGACAGTCTACGGCTTTCCACTTCTTGCCGAGTGTGCCCTGCAGCGCGGTCGTGGAAACCGGGAGCGTAGGGAAGCCCTCTTTGAATAGCCGGACTGTCAAAACATTGGCCATGGGAAGCGGCTCGGAAATACATTTGCAGCCGCCACCAGCACAGCATGCCAAGACTCCCGTTGGCTATAGCATCCTCGTGGCGCACCGCCATCTTTTTTGGCGCCAGAGAGTCGCCGACGTTCTGCGCCGCGAAAGCAGTGTCGAAAACGTAGTGCTCGTGAGATCCGGCCGCAAGGCCTTACAGCGGTTACATCGGGCTGAATTCGACGCGCTGATCATGGGCGAGCAGTTGGCAGATGGAGACGCCTGGCGCTTCGTCGACTCAATCCGCTCAGCACGTCCTTACCATGCTGACTTACCGATACTGGTCGTTGCCAAGTCGCCAAAAACATCGATCCATGCTTTCGGCGACAACACCACACTGATACCCTCAGATCAGATCCACGCTGTGGCAGACTATCTGGCACTTTACGTACCCGTCGCAACCAGGTAAGACAGCGCTTTCTCCATTACGGTTTCATTAGATGCTGTGCCGGGCATGAATTGCTCTCAGCGGCATGCAATCGTAAGTGCGCATGGTGATAACGCAGGAGACTCTCATGGCCCCACCGTTTCCACCCGAAGAATACGCTGACCGCCTGCACCGGACGCGCGCCGCCATGCAAAAGCGCGAACTGGACGTGATGGTGATTGGCGATCCGGCCAACATCAATTGGTTGACGGGCTATGACGCCTGGTCGTTTTATACCCCGCAGTTGCTCCTCGTGCCGCTTGATGATGAGCCAATCTGGTTCGGGCGCGAAATGGACGCCGGCGCCGCGTCGTTCACGACCTACCTCAAGCCTGAGCAACTGCTTCCTTTCCCGGAACATCTCGTGCAGAAGGAAGGCGTGCATCCGACCGAACTTCTGGGCGACACGATGAAGTCTCGTGGTTTTGGTGGCCGCGTTTTCGGCTATGAGAGCGATGTCTATTACTTCTCGCCGCGCGCCTTGTTTTCCCTTCAATCGCGACTGCCCGATGCAAAATGGATCGACGCGGACCTGTTGGTGAACTGGGTGAGAGTTATCAAGAGTCCTGCCGAGATCGAAGTGATGCAGCAGGCCGGCATTATCGCCAACGTGACGATGCAAACAGTGTTCGACCGACTCCAGCCGGGACAACGTCAATGCGATCTTATGGCCGAAGCGCTCGCTGCACAGATTCGGGGCACACCGCAATTCGGCGGCGACATGACCGCGCTGTATCCGCTGGTGCTGGCTGGAGAGGCCGCTTCGACCGCGCACCCCATGTGGACCGACGCGCCGTTCGAGCACGATCAGACCGTGGCATTCGAGCTGGGTGGGTGCCGCAAGCGCTACAACGCCGGGCTTGCACGTACGGCGCATCTCGGCAAACCACCGCAGCGGCTCATCGATACCGCCAAGGCCGTCGAAGAAGGGCTCGAAGCGGTGCTCGACACGCTCAAGGCGGGCGTGCCGTGCAGCGACGTTCACGCCGCCTGGCAGCGCGTGCTCGAGCGCCATGGGCTGGAGAAGAAAAGCCGCATCGGCTATTCGATTGGTGTGGGCTATGCCCCCGACTGGGGCGAACACACACTGAGCTTCCGGCCCGGGGAAACCATCGTAGCGCCCGAAAACGCAGTCGTGCACATCATACTCGGCATGTGGATGGAGGGCTGGGGCATGGAGCTCAGCGAGACGATCCATGTCCGCGAACACGACTGCGTGTGCTTAACTGATTTTCCCCGCAGCGTGCATATCGTCGCTTGACTCAATATTGACGCAGACGGAGGGGATTACTCCGCACATCCCTGCTGCGACCGCAGCCAAAGTGTGTCCTTCGCTCAAGGGCAAGCGGGCCACCGTCCATCTGCTTCGACACACCATGGCCCTGGAGATGTTGCACGCGGGCGTGGAGCGCGCCGTCATTGCTCCGTGGTTAGGTCATGAAAGCGTTGAGACCACTCAAATCTATCTTGAGGTCACACTCGCTATGAAAGAGCAAGCACTCGCCAAAACGACACCGCCGCACGGAAGACCGGGGCGCTTCCGACCGGACGATCGGCTATTGAGCTTCCTCAACAGCCTATAGTGCAAGGAAAATTATGTGGGTGGCTGGTCGTGTCTGCGCACCATGTAATCGGTAATTCCCGACGATCACCAAACGAGGTGGAAGCAGGGATTGATTAGTGAATATTGGCGAGCACCGAAAGCTGCTCGTTCTGTTGGGTTTGCGAATCGTCGGTAAGCGATTGATTTTGCTGGCGGAGAGGGAGGGATTCGAACCCCCGGACGACTCACGCCGTCAACGGTTTTCAAGACCGCCGCATTCGACCACTCTGCCACCTCTCCTGGCGGTGTAGAATAACCGATCCCGTGCGCTGCTTGCACGGGCGAAGAAGCTGAAAAACCACCCGGAACCCGGCCGATCGGGGTTTGTCTAACTTTGCAGAGGTGCTTACCTGAGGTAAGCTAATGCCTATTGGTATTTGATTGGGAGATTGATTGAACATGGCTACCGAACGTTTACCCGTTTCTCGCGCGTCAGAATCCGTATTAGCGACCAACAAGCTGATACGGAACACGTATATGCTGCTGTCGTTGACGCTGCTGTTCAGCGCGGTTACTGCAGCTGTGTCGACGGCCCTGCCGGTCGGACACGGCGTTTCGCTTATTTGCACGATCGCCGCAATCGGCCTGTTCTGGTTCGTGCTACCCAGGTTCGCGAATTCTGGCGCCGGGATCGGCATCGTTTTCGCGGGTACCGGATTGCTGGGTTTTGGGCTCGGCCCGATGCTCAGAGCTTACCTGGCGTTGGCCAACGGTCCAGAAATTGTCGGAACAGCGTTGGGTGGCACGGGGATCATATTCCTCGCGCTATCAGGTTATGCGCTGACCACGCGCAAGGATTTCAGCTTCATGGGTGGCTTCCTGGTCGTCGGGTTCATCGTGGTGCTGGTGGCCGCGGTGGCCAACATCTTCCTGCAAATCCCGGCACTGTCGCTGGCGCTGTCGGCTGCGATCATCATGATCATGAGTGGTTTCATTCTTTACGACACCGGCCGGATAGTGAACGGCGGCGAGACCAACTACGTGATGGCAACTGTCGGCTTGTATATCGCAATCTTCAACATCTTCACCTCTCTGTTGCACCTGCTGGGCGCATTTGGCGGTGAAGACTAAGGGCTCGTACAAGAACCCTAAATAAAGCCTGATTTGTTGTCGAAGCCCACTCGGGACAACCGCGAGTGGGCTTTGTTTTTGTGAGAACCGGGAGAGAATAATGGGCTGGGTGGAGATCGGAACCGCCGCCTTCCTCGTCGTGATGCTCGCGTTCCTGATTCCCCGCGCCGGACACATGCTGCGCAACAGTCCGAAAGCGGAATCCGGCGACTGGCAATCGGCGATTCTTCCCATTGGCGGTGTTGTCGCCTTCGTTGCGCTGCTGCTGTGGCTGGTGAGTAACTGAGCGCAACGACTGCCGCACGACTGCTCGGCGTCGTTTGCGACACGCCTCGCGAACCTGAAGCGCGGCTACTCGCGCACAAACTCGGCGCGAGAGTACTCGTCGGCCGCGATCAAGCCGGCTATGTGCTGCGCCTGACCTCAGACCGACTGGAACTACTCAAAACGGCACCCGGCTCTCCCGGTCCAATCTACGCGGAGTTTACATCCGGCAAATCCGCGTACCGCCGAAGTCAGCGCAGCGCCGCGAGCGAAAACCTCGCCCGCGCCATCGGCCTGAGAAAGAACCCTTCGCCATACGTCATCGATGCGGCCGCGGGTCTCGGCGCTGACGGGTTCGTGTTGGCCAGTCTCGGTTGCCGCGT
>JBPCXK010000495.1:0-2876 GCA_051008635.1 Gammaproteobacteria bacterium | reverse complement strand
CAGTCTATGCTGCCTTCGTTTAACGAATCCGGAGACTGGAGCGGAATACGGGCTGTATTTCCGAGTGAAGGAAATTCGTTGTGGATTCAAAGATCAAGCCAACGCCGTCATCGTGGTGAGAAATGCGGGTTAGTGCAGGTACCGCTATGCTTTGCGAAGCATCGCCCTCAGCCTGACGCTGCCGCGAACCGCTTGATGTGGCTGACCACCTCGTTGGGTCGATCCAGCGGAAGAAAGTGACCGCCTCCTTCGACGGTTACCACCTCGACGTTCGGGATCAATTTCTGATGCTGATCCCGCTCGGTTTGCGTTGCCCAATCCTTGTCTCCCCATACCAGCAGCACCGGCACGGGGATGGCGCTGTAGATTTTGGTGGCCGCCTCCCAGCTCGCGGCGTTGCGAAGCAGGCCGATGAAGGCACGGTAGTGGCCTTTGCGATCACCGACATGGTACATCTCCGCAAGAAGCGCACCGGGAATGTTCGACGACTTCGCGACGCCGCCGCGCAAAACGGCCTTCATGATGATGAAGTTTCGTAACCGCATGACCGTCTCCCCGATTACCGGTATCTTCGACGTTGCAACGATGATCCGGCCGAGAAGAGAACTCCTGGCCATCCCCTCCCCTTCTGCGTAGTCATAGGGATTGATGGCAACCACACGTGCGACTCTGGCATTCCCGCGACCTGCAATAATCAACGAGATGGACCCGCCGATCGAGACGCCGGCCAGCGCAGCGTCATTGAGGTCGAGCACTTCCAGAAAGCCCTCGACCGCATCCGCGAAGAAATCCGCGTGGTAGTCGGTCTGCGGAATATCGGAATAGCCGTGCCCCGGGTAGTCGAGCGCATAAACCGTGAAATCCTTTGAGAGCTCCGCAACGACCTTCTCGAAGAGATCGAGTTGTGTGCGCAGCGTATGCAACAACACGAGCGCGGAGCCGCTCCCCGCCTTTATGTATCGAAGCGTGTTGCCCCCGACGTCAACGTACTCGATGGGAATGTCCGGAGCCCACCGCAAACTACGTGGTATCGGCGGCGCAGGTCTCAAGCCCTCCATGACATGCGAGATAACCCACATGCCGATCCCGGCTGCGACAAAGACAAGGAGTGAGAACAGAATCGTGCTCATGCCTGCCCCGCCGCTACAGACATGCCCGCCTTGTCGACCATGAAGACATACAGCGACGGGATGACGAACAGGGTCAGAACCGTCGAAACAATGAGCCCAAAGATCATGCCATTGGTCATGGGCGCCCACAGCGCTCCGCCGAACAGCGACAGCGGCAGCAGTCCGCCGATCGTCGTGAGCGTGGTGAGAATGATGGGGCGCATGCGCGCGCTCCCGGCCGTCGCAACAGCCGTCCTCAGGTCCTGCCCCTCAGCGACGTTGGTTTCGATAACGTCTACCAATACGATTGCGTTGTTGATAACAATGCCACCGAGCGACAGCACACCCAGCATGGCCATGAACCCCATGGCCCAACCCGTTACCAGCAAACCAATCAGCACACCGATCATGCCCATGGGAACGGCGAACAATATCACCATAGGCTTGGCAAGCGAGTTGTATTGGATGGTCAGAACCAGAACCATGAGCACCATGGCGATCCCTACGGCACGAACAACCTGCGCCTGTGCCTTGGCCGTCTCTTCGAGCTCACCATCGTGTTCGATAAAGTAGCTTGCCGGCAGCGAGTCCAGCATCCTGTCGAGCTTGGGCCGGACGTTGCCCGACACCGTGTTAGCCAGTAACCCTGCCTCGACGCGTGAACCAACCGTCACAGTCGGCAGGCCGTTGCGCCGCGCGATGACTGAAGGCTCCCAGCTCGGTACAACGTCGGCGATGGAGTTCAGCGGCACCTTACCGTAGCGGCCACTAACAAAAATATCAGCCAGGTCGGCCAGGTCCTGCCGTTTCTCGCGCACGGTTCGCAGCATGACCGGAACCAGATGATCGCCCTCGCGGTAGGTCGTCAGCAGCGAGCCGGACAACAAGGCGCCCGTGGTAAATGCAATGTCCGCGTTGGTGACGCCAGCGAGGTTTGCGGCGTAGGCGTCGATGGCCACCTCGACCTGATGCGCCGGCGCCCCCCAATTGCTGTATGGGCGCAACGTGCCCGGTGTCTGTTTGAACAGGGTCACCATCTCACGCGCCTTGCGTGCGATCACGTCCCGGTCCGGCCCACTCAAACGAAACGCTACCGGGTCCCTGATCGGCGGCCCCAGCATGAACAGATCGACGGTAATGCGCGCGTTGGCAAAGTGCGCCAGCCGCGCCCGCACGGCCTCGGCGTATGCCTGCGTATGGTTGGCGCTCATCTGCCGTACGGACGTGAACTCACCCGTGGGATTCACGGCGTAACGCGCGCTTTCGGTGTCGAACTCCCCGCCCGGAAACACGATATTGCGCGCCTGAAACAGATCACGCAGTTGATTGGTGGTAATCGCCAGCCTGGCCCAATCGGCGCTGTCTACCTCGACGTAAATACGTTCCGATTGCGCGCCCCAGAGCTCGACTCTGGCGACCGAGTCGATCAGCTCGATTTCTTCCTCGATACGCTCGGCCAGCACTTCGAGCTCGCGTGGCGTATAGACATGCGCGGCGTTCGTGCCCTCCAGGGGGATCTGGTAAAGCGCGAACACAATCTCATATACGTCCCCGAAGTCCGAGTTGACGAACGGCGGAAAGGCGCTCGCCGGCAGTGTCGGTCGCACGGATTCGACTTTGGCGCGGACGTCATCCCAGACCTGGTCGGTGTCATCGACCGCATCGCCGATAGTTGCCTGGACCACTGAAAGCCCTACCATCGACTTCGACTTCACGGTATCGACCTCAGCGATCTCGACAATGACGTCTTCGATCGGATCGGTGATC
>JBPCXK010000494.1:0-3168 GCA_051008635.1 Gammaproteobacteria bacterium | reverse complement strand
CTCGAAACCCAGTTCCTTGAGAGCACGGCGTAACGCCGCGAGCGGCTGCTCCATCAAAAATCCTGTGAGATACCACGAGGCGTATGGCATCAACTCGCCACGTCCAACGCCGACGAAAAGCGCATGGTGCTCGTCATCCAGTGCTGCAAGGTCAGCCGCGGACTCGCCCGCAAGCCGCAGGCTATGCCAGGCGCGCGCCATGGCGGCGCCGTCGTCGGCGTCGATGCGCTGGATGGACTGGATGGCGTCGATGACAGCCCGAGTAGGGGGCGCGGTGAGGAGCGCACCGAGCAAGGCGTAACAATCCGCCCGAAGAACATCCTCCGGCTCGACAACAGTAATACTGGCGGCCTGCATTTTGGGCTGCACTGGCTCTATCTTCAGCGTCGTTTGCATCTCGCTGTCAGCGGGCTCGACTTATTTTTATGCATGCATAATAACAGCAAGTTCCAAGCCACTGCCAACTGAAAAATTATGCTGCCGCGGGCATGAAATGGGTATCATAATCATTAAAATGGAATGAATTCTCCAGCCCGCTGGACAAAATGGGCCAGATCAGGACACTTTGGGAGGCTTTTCTTTTGCAACTTCGGGTATCGTCATATCCGCGCCGAAGCGCTGATGTCTGCCGCCGCCTGGTCGAGCACGGCTGTTCAGCATGCGCGCTTACAGGGCCATCGCTGCCGGTGGTTTTCATGTTATTCTGCAAACTCAAATGTCGTCACCCGGCTACGCATTCTAAACCGGGTTCTCCTTAACGCGGGCGCTGCGACGCGCTCAAAAACTCCATGAGAGTAGCAGTGCGCAGGCTGGCGTCTGCCACGCATCGATTTCGTCGCCCCTGCGGTTGACGGGGCTCATAGCGATGAAAGGGGGTCCTCGTGACTCAGTTTTGGACGTTCGTCGTGGTGATCACACTGTTGATCGTGCCGGCGGGTGCGCAGCAGCCTCCCCCGGTATCAACCGAAAAGCTCGCGGCAACGCTGCGAGCAACAGCGTGTTCTTATAACAAAAATTTGACGCTCGCGGTTAGTCGGGCACTTGACGTGCTGATCCTCGCCGAGCGGCTCACGAACCTTGAGAAGGACACGGAAGCTAACGAGTTGCTGGACCACGTCCGGCTTTTGGCCGCGGTGTTTCCGGAGCCGCTACGGAGTGCCTTCTGCAACAGCGGATCCGCACTTACGTTCTCCGATGCTAAAGCGGTTTTGGACGCACACCTGAGGGATCTGGAACAGCAACACCCGCTTGTATGCAGCAATACACCCCCCCAATGCGACGGGCTTTAGCCACTGGTGGTGTGCAGGCTGGAGAGCCTGCCACCACCAGCTATCAATTAGATGCACGCGGCCTAACAGCCGACGGGCACAGCCGGCGCAGACTCCTTGATTTCAGCAGCCTTCTTTTTCGGGATCACCAATACGTCAACTGCGACACAGCCGCCCGATGTCGCTACCGGCGGGTTGACGTCGATTTGCCCAAGGACGTCTTTTAGTTCGTACGCGAGAACGGACAACCCCGACAAGGCCGGCGCCAGGGCGCCGATGTGCGCCGCCATGTGCTCTCGGCTTATGATTATCTGACCAGCTAGTGGGCCATGCGGTTAATTCATCTTACGATTGTGGATTCTCAATTGATTATGCACGGCGTTGCACCGAAGGACGTGGGAAACCCGAAATGCGCGTCGTAGTCACAGCGGGCGCCTCCGGCATTGGTAAGGCGATGGCTGAGGCGTTCCTGGCGCACGGAGCGGAGATCGCGATCTGCGATGTCGACACCCGCGCCCTCGAGTCGTTCACGACCGCGCATCCTGGCGCACTGGCGCTGGAAGCGGATGTTGCACACGAAGCGGCGATGGACGCTTTCTTCGATCAGATCGAACACACGTGGAACGCCGGACCGGATGTGTTGTGCGCCAATGCGGGAACGAGCGGTGAAACAGGCGGGATCGAGACTCTCGATCACGATCAATGGAAATCCTGCATTGCTGTGAATCTCGACGGCGCCTTCCTCGCGATCCGTCGCGCGGTGCGAACCATGAAGCCGAGACGCGAGGGGCTTGTCGTCATAACATCCTCGAGCGCTGGCCTTATGGGTTACGCCAATCGCGCGCCTTACGCGTCCGCCAAATGGGCACTGATCGGCCTGATGAAGAGTCTCGCCATCGAACTCGGGCCGTTCGGCATCCGTGTGAACGCGCTTTGCCCTGGCATGGTTTCGGGCGAACGGGCTGAACGGGTGATTGAGAAGGAGGCGGCCGCTTACGGCATCTCCGCCGACGAGGCGCGGGAGATATACACCGCGGGCGTGTCGCTACGCACCTGGATAGAACCGGAGGAAGTAGCAGCGATGGCGGTTTACCTTGCCTCGCCGGGCGGCCGAAAGATTTCGGGACAGGCCATCGCGATCGACGGACATACGGAGACACTGTCCCGGTCGTGAGCGCATCGACCGCTTTCTTCAGGCACTCTTCGTCCGTGGATTGAAAATCGTAACGCGAGCCTTCGATTGTCTGTGGTGTCTGCATGAACTTACCTGCGGCGTTACGCGCTATCACAAGCGCCGGTCGCCTGCTTCTCGCCCCGCAGGCTTTTGACCGTAACGAGCAGCAACAGCAGACTGACCAGCCCCAGACCTGCGCAAAGCAGCAGAATGAACGAAAGACTTTGCCAATCCATCGCCGCCTTGTCCACGCTGAACGAAAGCGACGCCAGCAACGCCGCGAATGCGAGCCGGCTGGCGAGACTCTGTATCGACAGGTAGGTCGCGCGCTGTGTGGTGGCTACGCGCGGTACGATGGCGGCGTTCACCGGCGCGCGTACCATTGCCATGGGCATATTGCGAAACAGCACCAACGCCACGATACCCGCGTGCAGCCACAGACCGAGCCCGGCGACAACCAGCAGTTGCACAAAGCCCGCCGTCAACAACAAGGCGCCGAGCCCAACGCGATCGCGCCAATGCACGCTGCGACCCGCGGCCCAGGCGCCGATCAGCATAGTCAATGACATCAGCAAACCGGACACCGATGGCGCATCACTGCGCCCGAGCATCTCGCCCGCGTCCAGCAACTGCAAATAGGGTTGATAGAATTCGTATGGTACGTGCGCGAGCACGAACAGCACGACGGAAAACGCAAACAGCCAGGCCAGCGCGGGGTTACGCAGA
>JBPCXK010000493.1:0-3474 GCA_051008635.1 Gammaproteobacteria bacterium | reverse complement strand
CTTCCGGACATCGCAACGCGCTCGACGCCGGCGCGCGGCTGCACTGGTATCAGATCGATCGGATTCTCGGCCAGGGATCTTTTGGCATTACTTATCTTGCGCGCGACGTCAATCTCGACAGCCTGGTTGCGATTAAAGAGTACATGCCCACCGAGCTCGCGGTCCGCGAGCATGACAGCACTGTGCATCCGGTCTCCGAAGACCGACTCGACAACTACAGGTGGGGGCTGGAGCGTTTTCTGTCGGAAGCCAAAACTCTGGCGCGTTTCAAACACCCCAACATTGTGCGCGTGCTCAACGTCTTCGAGGAGCACGGCACTGCCTACATCGTGATGGAGTACGAAGACGGGGACTGTCTTGCCGATTTGTTGCACATCGACAAGTATCGCGAAGAGAGTTTCCTGAGACGCATTCTCTATCTCATGCTGGATGGGCTGATCCTGATCCATGACGCAGGCTTCATACATCGCGACATCAAGCCCGGCAATATTTTCGTTCGCCGCGACGCCTCGCCGGTGTTGTTGGATTTTGGCTCCGCGCGCCTCGCGCTCGGCGGCCGCACGCAAACGCTGACCGGGCTGGTGACCCCGGGGTTTGCGCCATACGAGCAATATCATGGCGGGAAGGAAGGTCCGTGGACGGACATCTACGGCCTCGGGGCAACCTGCTATCGCGCCATCGTCGGCAAGACACCGATTGACGCCCTCACGCGCAGCACGGCCTGGGTGGAAAAACAGGCCGATCCGCTGGAACCTGTGAGTCAGGTTGATACGGACCACTTCTACAGCCCACATTTTCTCAACGCCATCGACTGTGCGATGAGCTTTCGGGAATCAGAACGGCCGCAATCGATACCGGAGTGGAAACGCATGCTGGAAGGTGACCGGGCGCCACTGTCATCGCCCGCGATGCACGCGCCGGCCCCGACGCAAATGACACCCACAGCGCCAGCTCAGCGTCGTCCCGCGCCGCCGCCAACTCCTCGTCGGGCTGTTCCGGCAACGCCACCTTCAGCGCGGCCGCGGCAGGCGGCGGCACACGCGGCGGGCGGGACCGCTGCGCGAGCAAGCGGCGCCAGGGGCTGGATCATGCTTGCCGTGGCGGCATTGGTGGTGGTAGTGGCGGCCGGCGCTTTCACCATGATAGAGAACCAAAACAACCCGGCAGAGCAGGTCGCCGGCAGCACCGGCCAAAGCCAGGCCTCATCGCAGCTTGAGCAAGCGCAAGCGGGGTCGACGCGCGAGCCCCAGGCGAGCGCTGCCGCGCCAAAACAATTGGCGGAACAACCCGCGCAAACGAAAGGAACGACACAGGAAGTGCAACCGGGGCAAAGCGCTAATCGTGTAGCGGAACTTTTGGCGCTGGCGGCGCAAGACATGAAGGCGTCCCGGGTTACGAGCCCGGCGGGCGCCAACGCGCTGGCGCGCTACCGCGAGGTGCTGAAGCTGGAGCCTTCGAGTCCGCAGGCCGAGGAGGGCATGACGGCGGTTGCGAATCATCTGCTGGGCAGCGCGCGGGAGGCCATTGTGAGGGAGGAGCTGCGGGCGGCGCAGATCCAGCTCGAGCTTGCTGCCGCAATCAGGCCGGAATCGCCCGAGCTGTTGGTCACGCGCTCGGTCCTCGAGGCGAAAGTGAAGGAGCGCGAGGCCAACGCTCGCAAACAGGAGCAGCAGCGCCTGGCGGCGGCCCTGGCCGAACAAAAGCGCAAGCAGCCGGATAACAAACCCGTCGTCCAGAAAGCGGATACAGAGTCAAAAGCAGCGGTAGCGAAAAAAACACAAGCGGTTGCCAGGAAAAAAGAACCCGTAGCCAAGGCGCAGAGCGTAGCCAGCCAGCCCGTAACGACACCTCAACAGCCCGCAAAACAGCTTGCGCGTGCACAACCCGTGCTCGCGAAACCCGCAGCCGTGCCGCCCGGCAAGTACAGCCTGGCGGTTCTGCCCTGGCGGTTCTCCGGTATGTCGAACGGGTATGTGCCGGACATCATGGCGGCGGCCGGCAAGGCCATACGGACTTATCAAGGGAACCTGGCGGTTGAGTACTCGTTTTACCCTGCGCTACTCCCCCCGGGAGCGAAAAACAGTGTCGCTGCCAGCGACGGCGTGAAAAAGCTGCGCAGGAGCAAGAAATCGGACCTTGCCCTCGCGATTAGTGTCGCAAAGCAGATGAATGTGGACGCTGCGATGCTCTGCGAGTTCGACATAGAGTACTCGAAGGCGAAAACAATCGATGTGGCGAAGCTGATGAAGTGCGACGTCATCGACATCGGCCGTGGCAAAACACACACCGTCAAAGATACGACCGCTCATCCGCATTTTGCGTTCGACACCGCGTTCTCAAACGTGATGAGAAGAGCGTTACTGAAGCTGGCGGCCAATCAGTAACCGCCACAAGCCCAAGAACATGCGCGCCATCGGATGTACGCGGTTTCACCGCTGTGGGTGACATCGTCATCTGCGAGTTTACGGATCAGGCCGCGGTCGATTTCGACGTTGATCTACGATCCGGCGCCGGCCGACAATCCTGATGCTTTACCCCGCACATCGCGGGACTGACCGATGAGGCCAATACGCGCCTCGGGCGGATTACCGCGGCAAATGTGCGGCGGCCAGTTCGGCGAGCGGCTCGAAACTCTCATCGGCGCGGTGGTGCAACAGCCCGGCGCGCGTCTGCCGGGGGCGAAGCGGCTGCAAGCAAGGCAAGCCGCCCGCGAGACCGGACTCGTCGTGCCCGTGGCGTTGCACGAAGAGCTTGTTGGACTCGCCGCTACGCAGAACGTTTCTGGCGAACATCTGATCCAATTCTTTGTGTCATTTCGACCGCAGCGAGAAATGACGCAAATCAGAGATTCACTATCCGCTATAGTCACGCGCTGCATGCAATGAGGAACGATTGATGGCTGTCGAATTTTTAAAAAAGGCCGCGAAGACCGCGGCCACTGGCGAGGACGATACGCGTCGTATCGTCGCTGATATGTTGCGGGACATGGAGTCCGGCGGAGAAGCGCGCGCACGTCATTATGCGCAAGAGCTTGATAAATGGAGTGGTGACATTATCGTGCCGGATGATGCCATAGCCGCCGCAGCGGACAGGGTGTCGGGGCAACTGAAAGACGACATTCAGTTTTCGCTCGAACGTGTGCGCACGTTCGCTCGGGCGCAGTTGCGCAGCCAGACCGAGTTCGAGACCGAGCTGTCAGAAGGGTTGGTTGCGGGTCAACGTTTGATTCCGGTAACCACCGCCGGCTGCTATGTGCCGGGCGGACGCTACGCGCACGTCGCCTCGGCGGTCATGAGCGTGACTACGGCCAAAGTCGCAGGTGTGGAGAACGTGGTCGCATGCTCGCCGCCGCACGACGAGCTGGGAGTCCACCCCGCGATTCTGTACACCATGCACCTTGCCGGCGCGGATACTATACTCACGCTCGGCGGTGTGCAGGGCATCGCCGCCCTGGCGTTCGGTTTGTTCACGGAC
>JBPCXK010000492.1:0-6770 GCA_051008635.1 Gammaproteobacteria bacterium | reverse complement strand
GGTCTTCACCGCGTCGCCGTGGGCTTTTCGCGCCTGTTCTTCTGTCATCCCGACGGTGCCGAGCGGCGGATGGCTGAATACGACGCTCGGGATATTGTCGTAATCGAGTTTGCGCTCGGGCCGATTGTCGAACACGCGGTCGGCGAGGCGCCTCCCGGCGGCGATTGCCACCGGCGTTAGCTGCGCGCGGCCCGTGACATCGCCGATCGCGTAGACACCCTCTACGTTCGTGTTCTGGTAATCGTCGGTCGCAATATGACCCTGTTCGTTCAACGCGACGCCCGTTGCCTCGATGTTCAGTCCGTGCAGGTTGGCACTACGGCCGATGGCCCAGATCAGCGTATCCACGTTCTCGGGACCCTGTTGGTGGTCGAAGGTCAGCGTCAACGCGCCGTCTGCCTGCTTGCTCACGCTCGAGACCTGGGTGCCTGGAACGATGTTGACGCCGTCCTCCCGCATTGCCGCCATCAGCGTCTCGTGCAACATCGAATCGAAGTTGCGCAGAAAGTGCGATTTGCGAATATAGAGACTCACCCTGGCGCCGAAGGCCTTGAGCATGCCCGCGAGCTCTACTGCGATGTAACCCGCGCCGACGACAGCAACGCGCCGCGGGCAGTGCTGCAACTAGAAAAAACCATCAGAGGTGATGCCGTGCCGGGCGCCGGGCAAATCCGGTACATCGGGCGCGCTCCCGGTGGCGATAACGATATGATCGCCGCTTATTTCACGGTTGCCGGCCTGGACTGTGTGGGCATCGACGAAGCGGGCCGTACCCGTGAGCTCATCGACGTTCTCCGCATCAAGATTCCTGCGGTAGATCCCGTGCAGTCGTTCGATGTACGCCTGGCGTTTGGCGACCAGCGCCGTCCAATCGAAGCCTTCGCGTTTAACCGTGAAGCCGTAGCCACCTGCCTCATGGATAAAATGCGCAAGCGAAGCGCCGTGCCACATGATTTTCTTGGGCACGCAACCGACGTTGACGCAGGTGCCGCCGATTGCGCCGTTTTCGATGACGGCGCACCTAGCGCCGTATTTGGCGGCCCGTCTGGCCGCGGCGAGCCCGCCGCTGCCGGCGCCGATTGCGATGAGGTCGTAGTGGTCTGTCATGAGATAAACATGAATTGAGGGTTTGCCCCATGATACCGCCTGCGTATGCGCAGACAAAAAAGGCGGCATATCGCTATGCCGCCGTGAGCGCCGCTGAAGCGGCGAGCGGTGGGACCCGGAAGGCACAATGGACCTTCCGGTGGAGGGATTGCTTCGTGGCCGACATCAGTGCAGTCGCACGGACATCCTGTGGGTTTGCTGCTGCACCTGAGCGTCGTCGAAGCTGCCACGCGAGTGGATCGCGCTCAAAGTCGTCACGCCATCGAACCGGTTGGCGAGCTCGGCCTCGAAGCTGGCGAAGTCGAAGAATTGTTGAGTGATGCGTAAAACCGCATTAACAGCTTCATAGTCTGATCTCCATTAGTTCCGTTGCGCGCTTCATGCGCAAGACACCGGGTACAACGGTTCAAAGCTCGATCGGTTGACAGAGGGACGGGCCAGATTGTCGGCAAAGCGGGCAGTGCACCAAAACTACCCTCACTGAATCTTTCCCTGAGGGAGAGAACACAAGGTTGCGCGCTGCGCGCGCCGTATGATCTGAATGGAGCGGGTGGAATTTTTATCTGGTACCATCCCGCGCATGGGCGGATCTGCGGGGAAGAATCACAACGTCAGAAAGGACACTGGCGTCAATGACGCTGCGCGTGACGGGCCCGCCGGCCAGCCCGCGGATTCTGAAAGCGTTTTTGATTTCGACGAGGACTTTGGCAGCGCCGCGCCCCGCCAAAAACAAGCGGGTTCACAATTCGCCGCGCGGCGGCGCTACGTACTCGACCGGCTGCACCAGTATGCGCTGCTGGTCCGCTTGCATCGCCCCATCGGCATACTGCTGCTGCTGTGGCCGACGTTGTGGGCGCTGTGGATCGCCGCCAGCGGCAAACCGGACACCGGCATACTGATTATCTTCATCGCCGGTGTGATTTTGACGCGCTCGGCCGGGTGCGCCATCAACGACTACGCAGACCGCGATTTTGATCCCGGTGTGGAGCGTACGAAAGAACGACCCATCGCCGCCGGCACAGTTACACCTGTCGAGGCCCTGGGCGTTTGCGTCGTGTTGGCGTCGTTCGCCTTGATTCTGGCTTTGCAGCTGAATGTGCTGACGCTCAGTTTTGCCGTCGCTGGCGCGTTACTCGCCGCTACTTATCCGTTTGCCAAACGTTTCCATTACTTGCCGCAGGTGCACCTGGGACTGGCGTTCAGCTGGGGCATACCCATGGCGTTTACCGCGCAAACCGGCGCATGGCCCGGGCCGATCGCCTGGTTGCTGTTTCTGGCCGGCGTGATGTGGGCTGTCGTCTATGACACCGAATACGCGATGGTGGATCGCGAAGACGATATCAGGCTTGGCATCAAATCAAGCGCGATTCTGTTCGGCGATATGGACTGGGTAATCATCGGGCTGTTACAAGGTCTGGTAATGTGCGCACTGCTAATGGTCGGTTGGCAGGCCGAGCTCGGCCCGGCGTACTTCGTGCTCGTCATCGCCGCCGCAGGGGTTTTTTTCCATCAGCAGCAGCTCATTCGCACGGGTCATCCGGCTGCCTGTCTGTACGCCTTCATCAGCAATAACTGGTTCGGGCTAATGGTGTTCATCGGCATCGTCCTCAGTTTTTTGCTACAACGCACGCGTCTCTTTTAATGGCGTCCAGCGCGCGCGCATACCCATACATCCACGCGCGCGATACCCGATAGCTTCAGCGCCCGGGCAAGCTCATCCACCGTCGCGCCGGTCGTCATGACGTCATCAAATATGGCGACGTGATCTGCCTCAAGCGCGGGATTAATCTCGAAGGCATTTCTGATGTTCTTGCGTCTCTGGTTTGCGGGCAATTCCATTTGCGGGCGTGTGTCCAGTATGCGATGCACATTGTCGCAGTCGACCTGCACGCCCATCTGGGCGCCCACGGGTTTTGCGAGTTCGAACGCCTGATTGAAACCACGCTCGGCAAGACGCTTGAGATGCAGCGGCACCGGAACGATGCGCTGCGGCGGTGTTGTGATGGTTCGGGCGAGGTGTTCGGCCGTCAACCGGCCGAGCAGGCGCGCGTGACTCAATTTGCCCTGAAATTTGAGTCGCCGCAGCAACCAATCGACTGGCGCGGCGTAGTGAAACAGAGTTGCGGTCGCATCGAAAGCGGGCGGTGTTCTCTGGCAGGCGCCGCAGATCGCCTCGCCCGTGCGAGGTATTGGCATGGCGCAGCTTGCGCAAGCGTGGTTTATGCGCGGCAAATCGGCGAGGCAGGATTGACAAATATCCCGGTCCGCGGAGCCCGGCGCCTGGCAAAGCAGGCATGCCGGCGGGTAGATGAGCCTTTGTAGCGCTCTCAAAAGCATCGGTCTTCAGCGAGAGACCAGAAACTGGACACCAGTTTCCAGTCTCTGGCCTCAGAGCAAGCCGCGCTCGGCAAACGACATCACATCGTCACCAACAATCACGTGATCGATCACGCGAATATCGACCAGCGACAATGCTTCTTGCAGGCGGCGCGTGATATTGCGGTCGGCATTGCTGGGCTCGGCTACGCCTGAAGGATGATTGTGCGCGAGAATCACGGCCGCGGCGTTGTGCCGCAGCGCCCGCTTGACGACTTCGCGTGGATGTACGGTCGAGCCGTCGATTGTGCCGTTGAACAGCTCCTCGAACACAATCACCCGATGTCGGGTATCGAGAAACAGACACGCGAAGACCTCGTGCGTGTAATCCCGCAGGCAAGAAACCAGAAAACTGCGTGTGTCATCCGGGTTGCTCAAAGACTGGCTACGCTTCAGGTTCTCGAAGAGATGGCGCCGGGCCATCTCCAGCACCGCCCGCAACTGCGCGTACTTCGCCGGGCCAAGCCCCTTCGCACTGCAAAAGGTCTTCTGATCGGCGGCCAGCATCGGCCGCAAACCGCCGAACTGATTCAGCAGATCGCGCGCCAGATCGACCGCGGTCTTGCCCTGAACGCCGATGCGGAGAAATATCGACAGCAACTCTGAGTCGGATAACGCGCTTTCACCCAGCGCGAGCAGTTTTTCGCGAGGCCGATCCTCGACTGGCCAGTCGGTGATCCGATTCAGCAGCTTCTGGCGCGGCCTGTCTTCGGCGGGCGCGTCTGTAATCGCCATCGAACGTCCTTGTGGTAGATATCTGCAGAGGGCCTACATGCGGTAGAAGCCACTATATTTCATCGGCCTGCACGAAACCTTTAACTTGCTCAAACTTTGACAGCCGACAGCGTCTCGCCGATTGCGGCCGTTGTTGTTAAAATCAAGGACATGGCGATTCTTCTTACGAACAAGAACGTAGTGCTGGGCGTCAGCGGCGGCATCGCGGCTTACAAGAGCGCGGAGCTCACCCGCCGCTTGCGCGATGTGGGCGCCGAGGTCCGTGTGGTCATGACGCGCGCTGCTGTGGAGTTCGTCCGGCCGCTCACCTTTCAGGCGTTGTCGGGAAATCCGGTACGCACGGATATGCTCGATCCCGCCGCCGAGGCGGCGATGGGCCACATCGAGCTGGCGCGCTGGGCCGACGCAGTGCTGGTCGCGCCGGCGAGCGCCAATTTGATAGCCCGGCTCGCTCACGGTTATGCGGACGATCTGCTGACCACACTGTGCCTTGCCACGACCGCCCCGGTGGCGGTTGCGCCCGCCATGAATCGTGTCATGTGGAGCAATCCGGCGACCCAGGCCAACACCACTATGCTCGCCGCACGAGGCATCAGTTTGTTCGGCCCCGCCGCGGGTGAGCAGGCCTGCGGTGAAACCGGTGAGGGGCGGATGCTGGAGCCCGCGGAACTCATTACAGCGCTGGCGCAGGAGTTCAACACGGGCGCGTTGAGCGGTTGCCGGGTTGTGATCACGGCCGGTCCGACACGCGAGGAGATCGATCCCGTGCGTTACATCAGCAACTACAGCTCGGGGCGCATGGGCTACGCGCTGGCGCAGGCGGCCGTTGAGGCGGGCGCTGGAGTCACGCTGGTCAGCGGCCCCACGCAGCTGGACAATCCGCCAGGAGTGCAACGCATCGAGGTGTCGTCGGCCGACGAAATGCGCGACGCCGTCATGGAGATAGTCGCCAACGCGGATGTATTCATTGGCTGCGCAGCGGTCGTCGACTATCGTCCTGTTGTGAGAAGCGAGCAGAAGATAAAGAAGTCCGCGGAGCGGATGTCGCTCGATCTGGCGCGCAACCCGGATATTCTTGCGGGCGTTGCCGCGCTCGACAACGCCCCGTTCACGCTCGGTTTTGCCGCCGAAACGAATGACCTCGCCGCGCACGCCGAGAACAAGCGCGTGAACAAACAGCTCGATATGATCGCTGCTAACTTCGTCGGCGACGTGGTAACCGGCTTCAATAGCCCGGACAACGCTCTCGAGGTCTCGTGGGAAGGTGGGCGGCGTTCCCTGCCAACGGCGCGCAAGGAGCAACTCGCTCGCGATCTGATCGCCTTGCTCGCAGAGCGCCTGCATGAACAGAACAGCAACAACATCGTGGCTCTGAATGACGCGCAAAATTGAGCTGAAGATACTCGATGCGCGTATCGGCCAGGACATCGCCTTACCCACTTACGCAACGGGCGGGTCGGCGGGCGTCGATCTCCGTGCCTGTCTGGACGAACCGCTACAGCTTGAGCCTGGCGATACCGAACTGATCCCGACGGGCATCGCGATATACATCGGCGAACCTGATCTTGCGGCGACGATATTGCCGCGCTCCGGGCTCGGTCACAAGCACGGCATCGTGCTCGGTAACCTCGTCGGGCTGATCGATTCGGACTATCAGGGTCAGCTGTTCGTGTCCTGCTGGAACCGGGGCCGCGATGCATTCACTATCGAGCCCGGCGAGCGCATTGCGCAGCTCGTGTTCGTGCCGGTGGTGCAGGCGGAGTTCGAGGTCGTTGATGAATTCACGCCGAGCGTCCGCGGCCAGGGCGGCTTCGGGCATTCAGGGCGTAGCTGACTGGGTAACTCTCTCGCTGCACGCATCCGCGGCAGCGGGTCGTCGAAACAGGAATAGCAAAAATGGAAATGCCCGCGACCATATTTCGCGCCTATGACATCCGTGGGGTAGTCGGTAAGACGCTGACACCAAAAATCGTGCGCCAGATCGGCCGCGCTCTGGGCAGTTTGTATCCGGCGAGCCAGAGGGTCGCGGTGGGCCGGGATGGCCGCCTCTCCAGTCCCGAGCTCGCGGATGCGCTGTGCCAGGGCTTGATGGCCGCAGGGCGCACGGCTATCGATGTCGGTCAGGTGCCGACGCCGGTTTTGTATTACGCCACACACCGGCTGGAGACTGGCGCGGGCGTCATGATAACGGGCAGCCATAATCCGCCGCACTACAACGGCATCAAGATGGTCATGGATGGGCACACCCTGTACGGCGACACCATCCGCGGGATTTACGATCACATCATCGACGGCACGATGGCCGGTGGCGATGGCCGCCGTGAGGAGCAGGATCTGGCGGAGGACTACGTCGCACGCATCTGCGGCGACGTTAAGTTGTCGCGGCCATTGCGCATCGCCGTGGACTGTGGCAACGGTGTGGCCGGTCCGCTGGCGCTGGAATTGTTCGCGCGGCTCGGTTGCGAGGTCGAGGCGCTCTACTGCGATGTCGACGGAAATTTTCCGAACCATCATCCCAACCCGAGTGAACCCGAGAACCTTACAGACCTGAT
>JBPCXK010000491.1:0-4197 GCA_051008635.1 Gammaproteobacteria bacterium | reverse complement strand
TACGAAATACCGAGGCGCTGGACCGACGCCAAATCCACGAATCGGCCAGTGGTGCGTTTCTGAGCTGCTAGAACTCCGCCTCCCGGACCGCAATCGTGTAATGGTGTTGCCCGCCGATAATCGCAATCAAGTCGGTGCGACGATCAACGACTAGCGCAAACATCTCTAAAATATCGCGCCCCAGCACACTCATATCCAAAGCTTCCGGGTCCGTGCAGGCGGCATATTTCTGCCCGAATGACGGGCCGAACGACTCCATCGTCACATTGGAGCCACTCGCCATTGAACCGCATAAATTGTTAAACCGCATAAATTCGGGCCACCTTTTCCTTTGGTATGTAACGCGTAAACCACCCCTCGTCGTCCGGGTGGGCGGCCACTGCCTTCACGATCGCCTGCTTGGCGGTATCCGCGACAAACACTTCCTGGCCAGCAACACAAATAACTCTTCCCCGATGCCTGGCGTAGATGTCCGATATGTTGTTCTGCAACCACTCGCTGTTCCGATCAAACTGCATGCGTTGCTCTCGCGCCTTCGCAAGCTCCTCCGCGTTTGTTATTTCCCGCATCTCGACGATCGTTGCTCTGCTCATGGTTGCGTCCCGATTGACTACACGACGTTACATGCTATCCCGTACGTATGCAGGCATCAATTGCCGCATCGGGTCAGGACAGGCTCACCGGAATCCTGGGGGAAAACTGCGGGCTCGCGCGCTACGCGATGCTGAGACGCCTGATCTCGACGCCATCAATCTCGACCGCCTGATGAGAGCTGACCACCGCCATGCCACCGCCAGCGCTGTGATCATGCAACAGCCGATTTACGATGCCGACACCATCCGTATCCAGCGCCGTGTAAGGCTCATCGAGTATCCACAATGGCGCGTCGGCAGCCAGCAAGCGCGCCAGCGCGGCGCGGCGCCGCTGGCCGGCGGACAGCGTTTTGCCGAGCGCGTCCTCGTAGCCGGCGAGCCCGACTCCACTGATTGCCTCATCGAGATCAGTATTTTGCGACTGGGTGGACAGGGCCTGGGCGACCCGCAAATTCTCGACCACGGTAAGCCCGCCTTTGACCCCGTGCGAGTGACCGACGTAGGCGAGCTGAGCCAGATATTCCGGGCGGATATGGGCGATGTCTTCGCCGCGCCATTTGACTACGCCCGCATCGGGCTGGGCCAAACCGCACAGCAGCCGCAACAACGTGGTTTTGCCAGCGCCATTGCGACCCTCGACGTGCAGGACTTCACCAGACTCTACGGCAAAACGCAGACCCGCGAACAGCTCGCGCTCACCGCGCTCGCAACGCAGCCCGTCGCCGGCCAGCCGATCGACCTCCACTGCTCCCGGCGCCCGGCGCGGGCTCAATTCAGCTCAATAAATGCACCGATATCCTGCATGCTATCCTCTTGCTTGCGCGCCTTGCGCCGCCAGACAAATCCGGCGCCTGCCAGGACGATGACGCCAATCAGCATGTTTTGCCAGTGCTTGAAAATCCACGAGTCGGCCAGTTGTGCTCTTGTGATCTGTTGCGCGATCACAGAGACCTCAGCCGGTTCTGTCACCGCGGCCACAGCCACTGACGAGTCCGATGACGGTTGCGGCTCCACGCTCGCAATTTGGTCCAGGCCCTGGCGCTCCGTCAATTTCTGTTGCAGCGCGGCGAGCTGACTATTCTGCAATTCGATCAGCCGCTCCTTCTTGGAAAGGATCTGTTCGAGATCGGAGATGCGGCTCTGCAGCTCTTCTCTCTCCTTGCTGCGCGATTCGGCCAACTCCTGGGCGAGCTTGAGTTCTGTACGCACAGCGTCGCCTGCTGCGCCGCCACTGGCGGACGCGGAGTCGGCATCCGCACCGGTGCCGGTGACGATTTCAAGCCGGCTGCCCGGGGCAGGGGCCTCGCTGGCGGCAACGGTGGGTTCGCTCTCCGGCGCGACCAACGGTGACTCAGGCACTTCGCCTGCCTGCGCGATCAGCGACTCCCTGGTACGGCGCCACTGGCGGCCTTGTTGCCTGACTTCTGCCAGCGCCTGGGCGTAACTCAGCGCTCTGATCTCATCAGGCGACGGCATCCGCAAGATCGCGCCGGCATTCAGATTATTGATGTTGTCGTCGAAAAACGCGTCCGGGTTGATCCGTTGCATCGCAAGCATCATCTGCTCCAGGCTGACCGCATCGTTCTTGTTTACGGCCGCGATGGCGCCCAGCGTGTCGCCAGATCTCACTTCATAGCCGGAGCCGGCGGCAGCAACAGCGTTTTCGGCGCCGAACAGCAGCCCGGAACCCGGCTCCGGCAAAAGCGTAGCCCCGGCGGCCAGCCCTTCGTTTGCATACAGCGGCGGGCCGATGTTAGACCCCGAATCCGCAAACAACGTCGCTTCGCTCTCGCTCGCGTACAGCGGCGGCCCGATGTTGGAGCCGTAAGCGAAATCTGACGGGGCGTCGACCACAGCGGAAACAGGGGCGGGAGCAGTGGAGACGCCCTCGGGCGCAAACAGCAGACCGGCGTCTTCCGGTGCTGCCGCCAACACGGGCTGCGAGGCGCCGGTATCGAACACAATGCCGCCGCTCTCAGGAGCCGCCGCAACGCCTTGCGGCTGCGACGCGTCGGAGTCGAACAGTATGTCGCCTTCAGCGGGAGCCGCGGCAACGGCTTGTGGCTGCTGGGCGTCCGATTCAAACACGATCTCACCGCCGGGCGCGGGTTCTTCGAAGCTAATCTCGTCATCGGCCAGCGGCGCAGTAGCCGCTGGCAACGGCGCGTCGATCTCGATCACCTCACCGACCGAGACATTGGGCACGTCGATCGTGGGCGCTGTTTCCTGCGGAAAAAAGGCCGGCGCGGGCTGCGTCGGTGTAGCGGTAACAGCGGGTTGCGGCGCCAGGCCGACGACGGCCGCCGGCTGCGCATCGACAGTATATTCACGCACCAGCTTGCCCTTGGCCCACTGTACCTCTACCAGGAACGTCAATGTCGGGTCACGCGCCTGCAATGGGTCAAGCGTGGTGACGACAATAACCGGACCATCCAACGTCTCTCGCGGCTCAAATCTCAGCTTCTGCAAGGAAGGCATAAACTCGATACCCGCACGCTGATAGATTCGGGCGTCCGCAAGCGCCACGATGGTGTCGTCGAGGTCGCCTTTTCGCGCAGCCGTGAGCTTGATCTGCGCATTGAGGGGTTCCCCCGGCCCGGACAGCACCGTGATGTCGCCGAGCCCGAAACCCCAGCTCGGCTGGTGAGCCGCCAACAGCGCTAAACCCAGAACCAAAGCGGCGCTGTTTCGCCAAATCTGTTTGCTGATCATAGTGGCAATCCTAAAAGCTTACTGTGCGCCGGCTGCGGTCCCGGCCGCCGGTGCCAACAGTCCGTTGCGCGAACCTGTCGCGGTGATCAACTCACACTGCTCTTTGGTAAGCGCATCGTGACCAGGGCTGGTAGATTCGTGCATGAGATTCCTTGGGTCCGGCGAGTGCTTCCCGGTGTCCGCCAGCACATGGGCCAATTCGTGAGCGAGGCTGATGCCTGGGTCTTCAACGTCCCTGGTCATCCACACAGTATCGCGTAATTCTACATCGTGCGTATTGGACCGGCCGATGGCCTGCGCCCCATAGGCGATGTCCTGTAATGTATCCTTGACAAAGTAGGCCGATGGCCGGTTCAGAGGTACTGCCCGGACAAGTTCCCGGGCGGTTTGCATATAAAACTGCAGCATCTTGCCCGTCTCGAGACCACGCAGCTTAGCGCTGGACACCACAATATCGCATTGGGCCAGCACTCGCGCCGCCAAGGCGACCGCCGGGCGGATATCTCCGACCGTCCAACCCCGCACCGTGGATGATAGCCAGCTCCAGCCGCAAAGCGAAGCGCCCAGCGTCCGGCGGACCCTCCTGATAGATGTCCGTTTGCGTCAACGCAAGGGGCGAAATCAAGGCAGCGCCAGTCCTGGCCGGCGGGCAAGCGCCACGACCGCCAGGCGCGATACGTTGCAAGGCCAATTCTGAGCCATTGCGCGCAAAGATGCGCCGCCAGCCGATTGCCGTGCCACCTGGAGCGATTGGCTCCTTGCTGCTGGTTTCAACGCCGCCAATCGCCTTGGCCATCCCTCCCAGCTCGGGAGCCGGGTCTGTGCACGCCGTCCCCATCGTCCGTTTCATCAGCTCTTCCGGCGTCGCCGCGTGGCTGCTGCCCACCAACAC
>JBPCXK010000490.1:0-5236 GCA_051008635.1 Gammaproteobacteria bacterium | reverse complement strand
CCCATGAACAAACTCCCGTAGAGCGGGCCGGAAGCGCCACCCACTTTCATCACCAGCGTCATGCCGATCTTTTGCAGCACGCCGCCGCGCGGTTGCTGATACACGTCATCGCCGAGCTCGGCGACCGCATCGAAACCACGCTTCATGTTGATACCATGATCGCCGTCGCCCACGGCCCGATCGAGCGCAGTGAGCTCATCCGCGTGCTCACGAATCGCGGCAACGACGGCGTCAACGAAGGATTTCAGCTCCACAGTCACATTATTCCTCCACGCGCCGACCTTCGCGGTCGAAATACAGCGTTCTGCCCGGTACGGTCGACACCGCAACGTGCTCACCCGTGCGATGACGCAAGTCAACATCCGCAAGGGCGTGAATGCGCTGCCCGTTGACCTCCAGCACGACGACCGTCTCGGCGCCCAGGTGTTCGATTTGAATGATAGTTCCGCTCACCCGACCTTCGCCCAACACGATATCCTCCGGCCGCACGCCGATTTGCGCCGCGCTTGGTGGTGTGTTCGCGCCCAGGGCGCCGACCGGCAGCAGGTTGATCGGCGGCGAACCAAGCCGCTGCGCAACATAAACGGAATCAGGTCGGGCATAAATTTCATGAGGCGTGCCCACTTGCAGCAAACGCCCCTCGCATAACACACCGATGCGATCGGCGAGCGTCATCGCCTCGACCTGATCATGGGTGACGTAAAGAATGGTTGCGCCGAGATCGACCTGTATGCGTTTCAGCTCGGCCCGCAGTTCCTCACGCAACTTCGCGTCGAGCGACGACAAAGGCTCGTCCATGAGGAAGACGTTCGGCTGCCTCACCAGCGCGCGACCGATAGCGACGCGCTGCATCTCACCGCCGGAAAGCTCGGTAACCTTATTGCGCAGTTTACTTTCCATGTGCAGCAAGCGCGCGATTTCGCTCACCCTGGCATCGACGTCGGCCGCCGACTCTTTGCGCAAAGGCGAACGCAACGGAAACGCGAGGTTCTCGAAAACCGTGTTGTGCGGATACAGCGAGTACTGCTGGAACACGAATGCGACATCGCGCCCGGCGATCGCCTCGCCCGTAACGTCGCGACCGCCAATAGAGATCGAACCCGCATCGGCTTTTTCCAGGCCCGCGACAAGGCGAAGCGTGGTGGTTTTGCCAACGCCGGTGGGCCCGAGCAAAACGACAAACTCCGCGTCTTCCACCGTGATCGACAAATCAGCGACCGCGACCAACTTGCCGAAGTGCTTGCTCACGTTTTGCACGATGACCTGCGCCATCAGGAATCCCGCCATTCGCGCTCGAGAGCGCGATCGGTCGCGGCATCGAACAACACGATGCGCTCGGTATCGAACGACAGGCCGACGCGATCACCAATGCTGGCCTTGACCGTGTTGGCCGTGCGTACCTTGAGCCGCCCGGCGCTCGTATCGACGGTGAGCATTTGCCGCGCGCCTGTGTATTCGACGCCGTAGACTTCGCCGCGTACAACGCCATCATCCCGTACCGCTATGTGTTCGGGTCGCACGCCCAACACCACGCGGTCCTGCCCCGTGCCTTCACGCAACACCGGAATCGGCACGCTCGCACCGTTGATCTGCGCGGCGCTTGCGCTGGCAGAAAGCCTGCCCTCGGCGTCGAGAAAGTTCATGGCCGGACTGCCGATAAAGCCGGCGACGAAGCGGGTGGCCGGCCGGTTGTAGATGATCTGCGGCGGGTCGGATTGCAGGACTTCGCCTTTATCCATGACCGCGATGCGATCACCCATGCTCATGGCTTCGAGCTGATCGTGTGTCACATAAACAGTCGTCGCTTCGATACGATCGTGCAGTTGCCGCAGCTCCTCGCACATCAACTCGCGAAATTCCGCGTCCAGTGTGCCCAGCGGTTCGTCCATCAGGAACGCCTTCGGCCTGCGGATAATCGCGCGCCCGAGCGCCACGCGCTGGCGGTCGCCACCCGCAAGACTGCTGACGGGCTTGTTCAGGAGATGATCGATGCGCAGCAGCTTCGCGATCTCGTCGACCCGCCGTGAGATCTCGGCCCGGGATTCGCCCTGGCAACGCAACGGAAACGCGAGGTTCTTGCGCACGTTCATGTGCGGATACAATGCGAACAGCTGGAAGACGAATGCGATGTCGCGCTGCGACGCGCGCAACTGCGAGACTTCCTCGCCGTCCAGCAGAATTCTGCCGGCCGATGGGGCCTCGAGCCCTGCGATCATACGCAGGGTCGTGGTCTTGCCACAGCCGCTTGGCCCTAACAGCACGAAGAAACTACCGTCTTCCACGGTGAGATTGCTATCGCGAACCGCGACGAAGTCGCCGAAGCGTTTGTGCAGGCCTTCTATGCGTATCTTCGCCACGTCACTCCTGCGGAAAGTGGCTGACCACGACGAAGCCCAGCGTGCCGGTCAGTATCACCTTGAACGAGTGACTGTAGAGCCAGATGGAAAACGGCTGCATCAGCATGATTACGCCAAGCGTGATGAGCACGGTCGCCACAATCTCCCATGGACCCCGCAGGAAGAACCTGCGTAACCCCCGGTTCGCTACCGCGTTCATTTGCGCACCGCGCCGAATGTGATGCCACGCAAGAGGTGTTTACGCAGCAGCACGGTAAAGATAACCACCGGCAGCAAGAACAGCGTCGTGCCGGCGGCGACCGCAGGCCAATCGAGACCGCCTTCGCCGATGATGATGGGTATGAACGGCGGCGCCGTCTGCGCTTTGCCGCTAGTGAGCAGCAAAGCAAACGCGTATTCGTTCCAGGCGAAGATCAAACAGAAAATCGAGGTGGCGGCGATGCCCGTCTTCGCCTGCGGCAGCACGACCTTGACAAAGGCCTGGATCCGCGTGTAGCCGTCCACCATGGCCGCCTCTTCGTACTCGCGGGGTATCTCGTCGATAAAACCCTTCAGCAGCCACACAGCGAGGCTGAGGTTGACCGCGGTGTACAGGAGAATCATGCCGAGCTGCGTATCGCTCAGACCCAGCGTGCGATACATCAAATAGATCGGAATCGCGACCGCGATGGGCGGCATCATCCGGGTCGAAAGAATAAAGAACAAAAGATCGTCCTGCAGCGGCACCTTGAACCGGGAAAATCCGTAAGCCGCCAGCGTGCCGAGAAACACCGCGAGAAAAGTGGAGCCGAAACCGATGACAATCGAATTCCAGTAGCGCCCGAGGAAACGCGATGGGCCTGCGATCACCATATTGCGTTTACGCACCAGCGCGTCGTACCAGGTCTCGGCCGGCGGCAGGCTGGCCAGGTATTCACTCGATTGCCGCGACCGGGTGGTGAACAGGTTGACGTAACCCTCCAGCGAGGGTTCGAAGAAAACCTTCGGCGGATAGGCGATGGAGTCCGGCGGGCTCTTGAAGCCGGTGAGAAATATCCACACCATCGGTATCATCGCGATCAACGCATAGGTGATCACCAGCGCCGCGGCAATTCGACGGCTCAACGCTGTCGGTTCGATGACCGAATGGGCGACACGGCTCATCGCTGTTTCACCCGGTTCAGCGCCTTGACGTAGATGTTGGCGGCGCCAAAGACTGTTACAAACAGGATTACCGCGAAAGCGGAGCTATAGCCGGTTCGCCACTTCTCGAACGCTTCGCGCTTGAGGTTGATCGACGCAAGCTCGGTCGTGGACCCCGGGCCACCCGAGGTCAGCTCGACCACGAGATCGAACATCTTGAAATTCTCGATGGACCTGAACAATACCGCCAGCATCAAAAACGGCAACACCATCGGCAGGGTGATGCTCCAGAACTGGCGCCATTGTGAGGCGCGGTCGACCTCCGCGGCCTCGTAGATGTGATCCGGAATCGAGCGCAGTCCCGCCAGGCAGATCAGCATGACATAGGGCGTCCACATCCAGGTGTCCACCAGGATGATGGACCACGGCGCGAGCGACACATCGCCGATCATGGTGAAGTCGCCGGCGTTGACGAAGAAGTTGACGATGTAGTTGAAAATGCCGGCCTGCGGCTGATAAAGATAAGTCCAGAATGTGCCGACGACAGCCGGCGAGAGCATCATCGGCAGCAGGATCAACGTCGTCCAGAACGAATGAGTTTTGAACTGGCGATTGATCAGCAGCGCCAGGCCAAGACCCAGCAACACCTGCAGGATCATCGTCCAGCAGACGAAATGTGCGGTGGCCTGCAGATACCCCCAGACGTCCTCGCTTTCCAGCAGGCGCTCGTAGTTACGCGAGCCAACCCACTTCACAGGTCGGCCAGGGCGGTTGGCGCGGTAGTTGGTAAAGCTCAGATAAATCGTCCATATCAACGGAAAGATGTTGATGGCGAGAAGCAGCACTATGGTCGGCGCGATGCACACCCACGCGATCGAGCGGTCGGACAACCCTTTTGCTCTGCCGGATAGAGATGTGGCGTGCGTTGACATGGATGCGCGCATGAAACCTGCGTGCCTGGGCGGCACGCTTATGATCGTGAAGCGACGTCGGTGGACGCCGCCCCACATTCGATCCTTGTGTACTACAGCTTGCCGTCGTCTTCGAAGACTTCGGTCCAATCCGTGATCAGCTTGTCGAGCGCTTCCTGGGCCGTGCCCTTGTCCGCAACAACGTAGTCATGCACACGTTTTTGCATGGACTGCAGCAGCTCGGCATAGGTCGGTTCCTGCCAGAAGTCCTTGACCCCGCTCATGGCTTTGAGGAAATCCGCGGCGAACGGCGCCGTGTTGGGGAAATTGGGATCTTCGAGCACCGCTTTGTGACAGGAGTAGCCGCCCAGTGACCACCACTTCTTCTGCACCTGGGGATCTGCGAACCACTTGATGTACTGCAACGCCATATCCTTCTTGTCGGAATAGGCAACGACCGAGATCCCCTGGCCGCCGAGCGTGGACGCCTCGACTTTCTGGGACGGATTGACGAAGAAGCCAGACTTGTCACCCCCCACGTCTTCGTCTTTGGCAATACCCGGGAAGAAGGCAAACCAGTTCATCTGCATGGCCACTTGACCCGACTTGTAGGCGTCCAGGTTGGCAACCATGTAGGCGTCGGCGTGGCCCGGCGGGCTGCAGCACTTGTAGAGCTCTTTGTAGAACTCAACCGCCTCGGCCGCCTCGGGGCTGTTGACGTAACCGTTCATGTCGTAGGGCTTGTCGGGGTTCTGGTACTGGAAGCCCCAGGCATACATGGCCGCGGTCACGCCCATGGTTATGCCCTCCGAGCCACGCTCGGTGTAGATACCCATGCCGTAGACC
>JBPCXK010000489.1:0-4664 GCA_051008635.1 Gammaproteobacteria bacterium | reverse complement strand
TGCTTGTTCCAAAAACCAAATAGGACAGTGTGTCGCACCGCTACCACCTGTACATAGAGGCCAAGATGTTGAATATCATAGTTGTTCCCACTAATGAGGTCCGGCCTGGTGAGAAATGCGGGCTAGTACCTTACCACTGAAATCTTGGACAAAAAGACCAAGAATTTCTCGACCGGCGGTCGCGCCGGGGTGAGGCGGACTTTTCCACGCCTTGTCCACGGCCGCGCGCCTCAAACGCCGGCGAAGCGGTGGGCAAGGGATGGCAAAGTCCGCCGTTGAGGGGGCGCAAGTTTTGGTTCCGGCTATGCCGGGTTAGGGTTCTGCTGGAAATAAGTTTGCATTTCTCGGCGACTAGCCCGCATTTCGGCCCGTGGCGGGATAGCCGCGGTGTTCTCAGGTAGAATCGCGATTTTTAACTGGCCCACCCCTGAATCTTCCGCATGAATCCTGACTTTCTCGATTTCGAGCAACCCATCGCCGAGCTTGAAGCCAAGATAGAGGAGTTGCGTTATGTCAGCGATGACAGCGAGATCAACATCAACGATGAGATCAATCGCCTCGAGCGCAAGCGCGATACACTGATCAAAACCATTTTCTCGAATCTGACGCCGTGGAACATCACGCAGCTCGCGCGCCATCCCCGGCGGCCCTACACGCTGGATTACGTCGCGGGGATGTGCACCGAGTTTAACGAGTTGCATGGCGACCGTGCCTACGCCGACGATGCCGCAATAGTCGGCGGTGTGGCGCGGCTTGGTAATCGGCCCGTCGTAATTATTGGCCATCAAAAAGGCCGTGATACCAACGAGAACATTCGCCGTAATTTTGCTATGCCCAAACCGGAGGGCTACCGCAAGGCGTTGCGGTTAATGCAGCTGGGCGAACGTTTCAAACTGCCGGTGCTGACACTCATCGATACGCCGGGCGCATATCCCGGAATCGGCGCTGAGGAGCGTGGTCAGAGCGAAGCGATTGCGCGCAATCTGAAGGCAATGTCACAGTTGCGCGTGCCGATCGTGTGCAGCGTCATCGGGGAGGGCGGTTCCGGCGGCGCGCTGGCAGTCGGTGTCGGCGACAAACTGATCATGCTCGAGTACAGCACCTATTCGGTCATCTCACCCGAGGGATGCGCCTCGATTCTGTGGAAGAACGCGGACAAGGCGCCGCAAGCCGCCGAAGCGATGGGCATCACGTCGGGCAAGCTCAAGCAACTGAGCCTGGTCGATGAGATCGTGCCCGAACCGCTCGGCGGCGCACACCGGGATTTCCCCGCGGCGTGCGACAATCTCAGGTCGGCGCTGGTCAAGAGTCTCGATGAGCTGGAAAGCCTCGATACCGACGCGCTGCTTGCCCGTCGTTATGAGCGGTTGTTGGAGGTGGGGAGGGTGGCGAGTTAGGACAGCTTACGGTTAGCCTCGCCGTCGAATGGACATCCCGCTCACAGTCCCTCAACCACCCTCCCATGGGTCGAAGACGGCAACGCCTGTTGGTTCGAAATCTGCGGTATTGCGCGTTACGAGCTGTAGCCCGCGGTCAACCGCAGTGCCGGCAATCAGTGCATCGGCCAAGTGAAGCACACATCCCTGCGCCTGTGCCTTGCGGCGGAGCAAGGCCGCTTGCCGCGCGACGTTTCGGGCAATCGGCAAGATGTATTCTGCGAACTGTTGCTCGAGTGCGCCGAGCCATTCCTCGAAATCGCGTTTGCGCCTGCCATCTGGCAGACCCGCAACACCATAATCCAGCTCATGCAGTGTGATCACCGACATATAGCTGATACCAGTCAAACTTTGTACGAATGACTGGACTTTTCTTGACGGGTCACGCCGCGCCAGCTCCGAAACAACGTTGGTATCCAGCAACCATCCTGTCACGGCAGATCGTCCTGAAAGAGCGCCTTTCGGGGAGGATCCTCTCTGGCAGGTAGCTCCAGCTCGCACGGCATCGGATTGTTCACAAGCCAGCCAGCAAGGGACAAATGCTCGCCTGTCAGTCGTTGATACTCCTTTTCTGCAATGACGATAACCGCCTCGCTGCGCCGCGTGACCCGCTGTGGCCCTTCAGATAGCGCCCGTCGGATCACCTCACTCAGCTTGTTCTTGGCTTCATGGAGCTGCCAGGACATTGTAGATCTGTATATTGCTAGATAATCTAGCCATAATATACATTCAGATCCTGTCTCACAAGCCCGAATCGATCAGATCGAAGACACGTATAATGACTTTTACGACCGACCACCTGCGACACGGGCTTGCCAGTCTCCCCGCTGTTGATAGCTACATCGCCGGGTTCAGCGGCGGTGTCGATTCGACGTGCTTGCTCCACGCACTCGCGCTCGCCATCGATCCAGCGCGCCTGCGGGCCATACACATCAACCACAGCCTCCACGAAGATGCGGCGGATTGGGCCGACCATTGTGGAGACGTATGCGCGCGGCTGGGTGTCGATTGCGAGGTGGTTATCGTCGATGCACGACCAAACCCGGGCGAAAGCCCGGAGCAGGCGGCGCGGCGCGCCCGCTACGCCGCGTTCGAGCAGCGTTGTGAGTCCGATTGCGCGTTACTCACCGCCCACAATCAGGATGATCAGGCGGAGACATTGCTGCTGCAACTCCTGCGGGGCGCCGGTGTTGCGGGTCTCGCGGCCATGTCGGCAGCGAGGCGTTTCGGCGCCGGCTGGCATTGTCGCCCGCTGCTGAGCTTTCGGCGCGCCGAGCTGGTGGCTTATGCGCAAGAATGCGGTTTGAGCTGGATCGAGGATCCCGGTAACCGCGATGAAAGCTTGTCCAGGAATTTTCTGCGCCACACCGTCATGCCCACGCTCGAGCGCCACTGGCCCGCGGCCACGCAAACCCTGGCGCGCAGCGCCGGGCTGGCGGCGGAGGCGCTGGAGCTGGTCGAGGCCCTTGCCGAGAAAGACTTGAGCACCGCCGGCGGTAGTCGGACGCGCACGCTATCCACTCGCGCGCTGCGCAAATTGTCGCCCGCGCGGCAACGCAACGTTCTGCGTTCCTGGATCAGCCGCATGGGTCTGCCGGCCCCCAGCCAGGCGCATTTGCAGCGCGTAACGAAAGACCTGCTGGAATCCCGTAGCGACGCGACGCCCTGTGTGAGCTGGCCGGGTGCGGAGTTAAGGCGCTACCGCGACGATATTCATGCATTGAGCGGGCTGGCGGCGCACGACCCTTCTCAAACCCTGGCTTGGGATGGCAAGACAGAATTGCCCATCGAGCATCTCGGTGTAAAGCTCGACGCTCATACCTTGAGCGCGTTGGGCGTGCCAGCAGCGTTACCGCCGGGAGGCATGTTCAGCGTGCGTTTCCGGCGGGGCGGCGAGCGTTGCCGGCCGCGTGGGCGTGCCCATCATGCCGATCTCAAGGGTCTGTTTCAGGAGGCCGGTGTCCCGCCCTGGCTCAGGGACCGCATTCCTTTGGTCTATAGAGATGAAAGGCTAATCGCGGTTGTCGGCTATTGGGCTTGCGATTAGCCCCGCATATGCTGGTTTCACGCCGTGGCCAGAAGTGTCTGTTCGTCGTCGGAGTGGTTTCAGGCGCGAGTCGGAAGCCCTGTGTTTGTCGTGGCTGAAGAGGGTGTTGTGAAGGGAGCAGCGGCGCGTTCGTCACCAGACGAAGGCGGCGTTCCAATTGTCGCGCACAATACCAGTGTGAGCGACGCGTTATGTGAGATGAGGGTGACCCCTCTTCAGGGCCCGCAAAACAGCCGACCCTATTTTGTTCCAGTGGTAAGATAAGTATTGCGCTAAAATGTCAGTCAGGAGGTAGAAGCAATGACGAAAGTAGCGATATTGCCAGTGCCGACAGACAGCGGGGATATTTCTTACAATGCGGTAGCCGGTGATAAGTGGACTAAGGGTAAAACAGCAGGCGAAGCACTGGATGCTTTGACGGCACAACTAACAGAAGAAGATAGTACGTTGGTTATTGTACAGAGTCGGCGTCCAGACCGTTTCTTTAGTGCTGCGCAACACAAGCGCTTGAGTGAGCTTATGGATCGTTGGCGAGTAGCCCGAGATAAGGGTGACAGCCTCTCAAAGGAAGACCAGGCAGAGCTGCAAGCGCTCGTTGAGGAAGAGCTGGAAGCATCAAGCAATCGGGCGGCAGCACTGGTTGACGAATTAAAGGAATGAATCCACGCTATGAGCAGGTGGCGCTCAGGGCTGGACATCGATGTGAATATTGCCATGCACCAGAAGTGATATTCAACTTTCCGTTTGATGTCGAACATATCATTCCCGTTTCGCGTGATGGTGTTGACGCGGAGTTCAATTGGGCACTTTCTTGTCGTTCATGTAACCTCTATAAGTCGTCGCACACTACAGGTGTAGACCCTGAACGACAAATAGAAATACTTCTTTTTCATCCACGAGAAGACCGCTGGGAGAGACATTTCAGGGCGAACACAGAGCGCGGCGAAATACAGGGCACTACTGCTATTGGAAGAGCTACTGTGATTGGATTGGAGATGAATAGTCAAGCGCAAGTAAAAGCGCGAAAACGATGGATGGATCTAGGACTCTTCCCATAGGGAATCAAGGGGTCACCCACTAGCCGATCTTCGTCAAGCGGGCACTAGCCCGCATTTCTCACCAGGCCGGACCTCATTAGTGGGAACAACTATGATATTCAACATCTTGGCCTCTATGTACAG
>JBPCXK010000488.1:0-6832 GCA_051008635.1 Gammaproteobacteria bacterium | reverse complement strand
TCTTGCACAAAAATACCAAGAATTTCTCAGCCGGCGGTCGCGCCGGGGTGAGGCGACTTTTCCACGCCTTGTCCACGGCCGCGCGCCTCAAACGCCGGCGTTGCGGTGGGCAAGGGGTGGTAAAGTCCGCCGTTGAGAGGCACAGGTTTGGTTCCGGCTGTGCCGGGTTAGGGGAATGGCCGTAAAGACACGGAAAGAAGATATCTTAGAAGGGTGGGGTGAGCGGAACGAACCCCACCAGCAGCCGATGGTTTGATGGTGGGGGTTCGTCCCTCACCCACCTCGACTACGGGTGCTACAGTTGGCTGTTGCGACACACTCTAAAGCCCACCCATGCTCGCCGGCTCCAACGCACTCACGCGAATCGTTCTGATCACGATTCTCGGAGTCGTAATCGGCGCGCTCTCGTCGCTCAGCGCAATCCTGTTCGTATACCTGGTCGGGGTTCTGAACGACTGGCTGCTGATTTCGCCACGCAGCCGCATCATGGTGGACAACGCGCAGTGGTTGCTCGTGGCCACGTTGTGCGTCCCGGCGTTGGGCGGGCTGGTTGTCGGCATTCTGCATCTTTGTATTCCGGAGCGACGCCCCCATGGGCCGCCGGACATCGTGCGTTCAGTGCAAGGGATGGGCGGTGAGATCCCGTTGCGCTCCGGCCTGCTGACCGCGTTGTCCAGCGTGGTCTCGCTGGGCGCGGGCGCATCGGTCGGGCAGTACGGGCCGCTCGCTCATCTCGGCGCGACTTTGGGTTCCACCATTGCGCGCGTCAGCAAGGACAATCAGTGGATGAAGACCGTCGGTGTCGGCTGCGGCGTGGCTGCGGCGATATCCACGGCGTTCAACGCGCCCATCGCCGGCATTGTCTTCGCGCATGAAGTAGTCCTGCGGCATTATTCACTACGCGCGTTCGCGCCCATCACCGTTGCTTCGACGATCGGCTATGTCGTCGCCAACGTCGTGTTCGAGCGCCGTCCCTTGTTTCATGTCGAGCCGGTAAGCGTCGCGTACGCGCCCGAGTTCGTGGGGTTTATTCTGATCGGCATTGGCGGCGCCTTCGTGGCGGTCTTTTACATGCGCGCCATTCTTTACTCCAACACGCTTGCGGGGAAAATCGCCATAGCGCCATATCTGAAGCCCATGCTGGCAGGCGCCATTCTGGGTTGTGTGGCAATCTGGTTGCCGGACATATTGGGTATCGGCAGAGAGACGTTGCGTTTCGCCATAATCGAGCAGGCGTTCATGCCCGGCGAACTGACATTGCTGTTACTCGCCAAGATACTGGCGACCGCCTTGTGTATCGGGTTCGGGTTCGCCGGCGGCGTGTTCAGTCCGGCCCTGCTCATCGGCATATTGTTCGGCGCGCTCGCGGGTAATGGCGCTGAGCTGCTGCTGGGCGAGCTGCGTTCGGACATCGTGATCTATGCGATATGCGGCATGGTCGCGGTAACGAGCGCGGTGATCGGCGCGCCGTTGACGACGATCCTGATCGTGTTTGAGTTAACGCGTAACTACGATCTGGCGACAGCCGCGATGGTCAGTGTCGTATTCTCCAATCTTATCTCTTACCGGGTCTTCGGCCGCTCCCTGTTCGACGTGCAGCTTCGCGCTCGCGGTTTTGATCTTTCACTCGGCCGTGACAAGGTGATACTCGATAATCGCCTGATCGAAAGCTATGTGAGCCAGGACTACACTGCGCTCGATCCTGGAATGTCGCTGACGCAGGCAAAGTCGGAACTGCTCAAAGACAAAACTTGCGAGGGTTATGTGCTCGATACAAACGGAGTCTACGTCGGCATGATCAGGTTGGGCGAGATCGTTGATCGTGAAAGCAACGGTCTCGCATCGGAAACCAGTGTTGGCGAAGTCGCCGAGCGCGAGCCGCTTATTTTTACCGCGACAACAACTGTTTGGGCGGCGATGGAAGAGATGGGTGATTTTGTCGGGGAAAGCATCCCGGTAATCAGGGACGACGACGACCCGCGTCTGCTCGGCGTCGTGTTCGAGGCCGCCGTGGTGAGAGCGTACCTGGAGACGCTGTACGATATTCGACGTGAGGAAAACGCGGCGACATGAACACATGGCCGCCATCCCGGAGAGCACACAGCGCCTGTGCAATACTCAGAATTTCAAAAAACAAATGGCTCGTTCGCATGCGGGCTGGAAAGTCACTCATTCGGTACGTCGTGCCGTGGATGCTCGGCGCCTGCGCGGTGTTCGCGGACGAGGGCATTACGATCGTCACATGGGGCGGCCCCTACGAAAGAAGCCAAACGAAGGCTTATTTCGAGCCGTTCACCGCGCAGACGGGCACTCAAATCAACATCGAAAAATATGTCGGTGGTATCACGGAGCTGCGCAAGCAGGTAGAGGAGGGCAACGTGACCTGGGATCTCGTCGACATGACCATGGCGGACAACCGGGCCGCCTGCAAACAAGGGTTATTGGAGCCGATAGATCATTCGATACTTGCGCCCGGACTGGACGGAACACCTGCCAGCGAAGATTTCATCGACGGCGCCCTCACCCGATGCGGCGTCACTCAGGTCGTGTACGCAACAGTAATGGCTTACAACCGCGATGCGTTTCCCGGCGAAAAACCAAGCCGTATGAAAGACTTTTTCGATCTCGAGAAATTTCCGGGGAAGAGGGCGCTACAGAAAATCCCGGAAGCGAATCTCGAATGGGCGTTGATGTCTTATGGTGTGCCGCGCGAGGATTTGTATCACTTGCTGAGCACCGAAAGAGGCCTGCGGCTGGCGTTCGACAGGCTCGATAGCATCAAGGATCACATCATCTGGTGGACGGACACGACGCGTCCGGTGGAAATGCTCTTAACCGGAGAGGCCGTAATGGTATCCCAATACAACGGGCGCCTGTTCGACGCGGCGGCCATTCAACGTCACCCGATCGAGATCATTTGGGACGCCCAAGTCTACGAATTCGACGCTTGGGGGATACCAAAAGGGACGTTAAAACGCGAACAGGTGGAACAGTTTATCCGGTTCGCGACCGGCACGCTGCCGCTGGCGGAACAAGCCCGATACATAGCCTACGGACCGGCACGGAGGTCCTCAATGACGCTTATCTCAACGCACGCGGACACCGGCGTCGATATGCGCCCACACATGCCGACCCATCCGGCGAACTTCGAAACAGCGATCCTCAAAGATACGAAGTGGTATGCGAGTCTCTATGATCGAATAAAAAAACGCTTCGAAGAGTGGTTGGCTGAATGAATTGACGTCGCTCGAAATCTGGGATGGAGGAGTCGATCGCGTCTACCGTGAACCACCTCACGAAAACGCTGCACTGTGGTGCTGGTTGCAGGAACCGTATTACGAAAATCGCTGTTCGCGTCACGGAAAGCACGGGTGCAGGCAGTAGAATAGCGCATCGATTGTAGGGAGGCGCAAACGAAACGACACAGCGCTCTCGTGTGGATACCGACGGCTTTCTTGCTGGTCGCGTTCCAAGATCGAAAACAAACCTCTTTTATCCGGGCTCAAGTCCAGTCACGACCGGGATGAGAGCGAGTTGCGTATCGGCCTCAACACCGAATACATATCGTCATGGGATGATCCAATCGCGGGCGTGCGCGCCGGATTGACCGTCCTCTAAAGTGATCTGCCAGGGAGAAGGCTTATGCGTAAGGCAATAGGAATTGCGTGCTTTGGAATTCTTTTACTCATCGCGGGGTGCGGCGGGGGCTCCTCAAATGGCTCGTTCAGTGAACCGACAAGCAAGGTAAGCGGTGTCGCGTTTGACGGTTTGGTCATCAACGCTGATGTCGACATCTACGCATTCGACGGCGCCAAGGGTGAGTTGTTGGCCAGCGGGAAAACGAACGGCGTCGGCGCTTATACTATTGCGCTTACTGCGCCGTCGCAGCCCATCCTGATCGAAGTGACCAATGGCCACTACGAGGAAGAGGCCTCGAACCACATCGTACAGCTCGAAGAGGGTGATCGACTACAGGCGGTACAGTTTTATGTCTCGGGGCAACCACTGCAGATGGGCGTCACCTATTTCTCGACGCTGGCAGCGGGCCTAGCCGAGTATCTTGTTCGGGACCAGGGCGTGACCCCTGCGAACGCGGTGGAAGTCGCGAATGAGCGCATCAGCGGCATTACCGGCGTAGACATTGCGCGAACGCTGCCGTTGGATGTGAGCGATCCGGAAAACAAGCACTCGTCACTGTCTCCGGAGCTCCGTTATGGGTTTCTCACGGCGAGCCTCTCCCAGTGGACAGCTAGTGCTTCAGCGACCAATTCGCTTCTGATTCACCAAACCGTGAATTCGATCAGCTTCATTCAGCAAGCGCACGCCGACATCCGGCATGATGGCATGCTTAACGGGATAGGCCAGGATGGTCAGCTCGCGTTTGGCGCTATCGATCTGACAGCGGATGTTTATCGGCATGAGCTCGCACTGAGTCTGATGGAATATGTGGCCAGTCGGAATAACGCGACGGAGCTGTCGATCAGCGATTTGCGCCCCGCTATAGAAACGTTCAATCGTGCGCCCGACGACATATACGACGGAGTCGCGGTAACGGCCATTGACTTCAGCGGCACGACGGTCGCGGACTTTCTGCCGCTAGAGAACAGAACGGTGTTTGGCGCCTTCGTCGCCTCGGCCACGGTGTTGAGTCAGGTCGGACTGCAGTCGGTGGTCTTTCAGATCGACGGGGCGGCTGTCTCAGGCGAAATCGGGGACTTAAACCGCCCGGCGCTGGCAATTGACTCGACGGTCTTCGTTGACGGGCCACATGTCCTCGCCCTGGTCGCAACCAATGTGGCAGGGCAGGTCACCACTGTGGAGCGCAACATCATGATCGAAAACGCGGCGCCAACGATCGTGAACATCATGCCTGCTAACGGCGCGCAGAAACTCGGCACCATCTTGCTCAGCGCTGACGCCTCACACCCGCTCGGCATCGCCACTATGCAGTTCCTCATCGACGGTAAGCAACTCGCAGAACCTGTGATAACAAGCAAGCTGCAACAACACCTCAATACCGCGACGCTTGCCGATGGTAACCACGTCTTCTCGGTCATCGCCAATGCGTCTAACGGGTCGACACGACGTATCGATTATACGATCGCCACGAACAACAGCGCGCCAGTAGTCAGCAATGTTGTACCGCCCTACGGCACCCTCGTTCGCGGCGGCTTTGCCGCGAGTGCGAACGCCAGCGATCTGTTCGGAATCGTAAGAACCGAATTCTTCCTCGGCGGCCGCAGCGTCGGCATCGCGGCGGTTCCGACTAACCCCACCGCATACATTGATTCCCGCAATTTCAACGACGGCTATCAAACACTCACGGTACGCGCAACCGGGGCTGTCACCGGCAGGACGAGCGATGGTACGCAGGTTATTATAGTGGACAACACCGCCCCGGCCATCGGGCCCGCGACGGGCCCTGGGACAGCACCGTTCAGAAATCACTCCCCGCCACAGAGCTGCACGGTCACCGTGGGGATCACCGATAACATATCGCCCTTACCCAACCTCGCCGTCACTCTCAGCCGGTTAACACCGACGCGTACGGCAACAGGCTATCAAATTACCGGCGCGCCGGATTGCACTCCCATAACAGTCACCGCCACGGATCAAGCCGGCAACTACAACGAGCGTACAATACGAATATGTCCCAGGACGCAAACCATTACCCGTGGCAGGGGCGATAATAGAGTGACGCAGTATGCTTGCCCATGACCCGCAACCGGGGACAACGCCATAGGTTGGTGGAGCCCTTTGTCGCTGACAGAGTGGCGTTGTTCTACATTACGTATAAAATTTTGTTAGGCAAAAACGAGTAGGGCATCGGAGTAGGGCGCCGAATCGCTCCGTGTCACTTTGAGAGAGTCCTTGCACCGGAGCGCGACGATAACGAAGTGTCACGGTCAGTAACGAAATACACTCAAGTCCGCACGGCATGCCGGTACAGCGCCCTGGCTTAGCTGCGCGTTTGCGCAATTATTTTTTCGCCGGTGTCCTCGTCGCCGCGCCGATCGCGATCACGCTGTGGCTCACCTGGCGCTTCGTGACCTTCGTCGACGGCCTGGTGAAGCCGATAATCCCGCCGGACCTGCTGGCGGGCATGCCGATCGGCATTCCGGGGCTGGGGCTGATTGTCGCTGTTTTCATGCTGATCCTGATTGGCGTATTTGCCGCCGGATACTCGGGTCGCCTGCTCTATCGAGCCGGCGACAACCTGATGAACCGCGTGCCTGTCGTGCGCTCGATCTATAACGCGACCAAGCAGATATTCGAGGCCGTGTTCGCGGAGCGCGCTCAGGCCTTCCGGGAGACGGTGCTGGTCGAGTATCCTCGGCGTGGTATCTGGGCAGTGGGTTTCCTGACCGGTCGGACCGTGGGTGAGGTGCAGAAGGTGATGCAGTCGGAGGTGCTCAACGTCTTCGTCCCGGCGACGCCCAATGCAACCACAGGTTTCTTGCTTTTCGTTCCGCAAGAGGACGTGCGCTACCCCGACATCAAGATCGATGATGGTATCAAGCTCGTGATTTCCAGCGGCCTCGTGCCGCCGGCCCACGGCAGCAAGGGGGCACCGGAGGCCCATGACGTCGCTACAGAAAGCAAGGATCACTCGCGCTTTTCGCTGATGGGGCGGCTACGCAACTACTTCCTGGCAGGCATCATTGTAACCGCACCTGCTGCAATTACGATCTGGCTGGCCATGAAGTTCATCAACTACGTCGACGAACAGGTCATGCCCCAAATACCGGGACACCTCAACCCGGCGACCTATCTGCCTTTCCCGATACCTGGGCTCGGCCTGCTGATCGTGATTATCGGTCTGATACTGATC
>JBPCXK010000487.1:0-2634 GCA_051008635.1 Gammaproteobacteria bacterium | reverse complement strand
GGACGCGCAGCCCTCACCCAAAATTCCGGATCCTGGTGCAATATGCGGGCTAGCCAGCCACGAAGCTGGATGCTGGCCGCCCTTGCGTTGGTGCTGCTCATTGTCATGGTCTCAACACGAGCGGGATTCGCGGCCGACATCAACGAGTTCAAAGCCGCGGTCAGGACCAAAGACTATCGCCGGGCGGTCGATATCTTGAGACCGCTGGTCGCCAGCGGTGATGCAGAGGCACAGTATCAGCTCGCGGCCTTGTATCGCGCGGGCCGCGGTGTCGCGAAAGATCACCAGCAGGCGTTTCTATGGCTACACAAGGCGGCCAGGCAGGGTCATCCCAAAGCCCAGTACAACCTGGGTGTGATGTACGAGAACGGCTGGGGCGTGGCGGCGAACGACCAGCAGGCGCGGCAATGGTTCACACAGGCTGCATCGCAGGGCCATCCGATGGCGAAAGCCAAATTAGGTGCGGACCGTGCCGGGACAAACAAGGCCGCTCGTCAGAAATCCGCGAACTCTCAAAGCGGCTACCAGGCGCAGCCCGACGAAGCCCTGCGGTGGGCGGCCATGAAAGGGGAGACCCGGAAGGTGCTCGCGTTGTTAAAGCAAGGAGCACAACCCGATGCTGCGGACAAGTACGGCAAGACAGCGATTATCGAGGCCGCGGCGGCGGGGCACAGCGCGGTCGTTGAGTTGCTTGCCAGACATAACGCGAGCGTAAGCGCAACGGATAAGTATGGCGACAACGCGCTGCTCGTGGCGGCCGGCGAAGGTCACCACGAGACGGTCAAGACGCTGTTGGCTGTCGGCGTCGATCCAAACTCCCGAGACGCCAACGGCAACACGGCGCTACACCTTGCCGCGCAAAGGGGCCACACGGCGGTGGTCAAGCTGCTGTTAGCCGGGGGAGGCAAAGTAGACGCGCGTAACAACAAAGGCGAAACGCCCGTCAGACTGGCGAGCGAACGAGGTCACGGAGCGAGCGTCACCGCGTTGCAGGCGCGCGGCGGTAAGCTTACCGTCGCACAATCCAGGAGCAGCGGCGAGGCTGCGGCCAATAATCTGCAACAGTTGCATGCCGCCGCGCAATCCAGCTTTGCGCAACAAGAGGGAACCCAGCCTTACCAGGGTTGGTCTGCGCTGATGACAGCGGCCTGGCGGGGGCAAGCGGATGCGGTGCGCGCGCTGCTGGCCAAGGGCACAGACGTAAACGCCGCGGATGAGGAAGGCTACACGGCGTTGGGCCGCGCCGCCGCGCGCGGGCACACGGACATCGCAACCATGCTGCTGGTGGCGGGCGCCGATCCTGACCGCCGCAAAGCCGGTGGCAAGACGCCCTTGATGCTGGCTGCGCAGAGCGGTCATGTTGGCAGCGTGAGCAAGTTGCTGGCTTCGTCGTGCGATGGCAATGCGCAAGTGCGCGATGGAACGACTGCGCTCATGCTAGCGACGCTCGGTGGGCATGCCAGAGTGGTGTCGATGCTGGCAGACGCGGGTGTGGACGTGAACGCCGACACCAGCAACGGTGTCACGGCGCTAATGCTCGCGGCGCGAGGTGGCAACAACGCTGTGCTGGATATCCTGTTGAGCAAGGGAGCTTCGCCGGACAGCCGGGACGGGTCGGGTCGCACAGCGCTGTGGCACGCTGCGAACGAAGGAAGGTCAAACGCAACCGGCAAACTACTCGCCCACGAGGCGAACGCAATGGTCGCCGACACGGATGGCCACGACCCGCTGGCGCGCGCGATCGTGCTTGGTCACACGCAAGTCGTGAACATTCTGCTCGATCACGGCATCACCATCGACACGCGCAGCACGCTTGGCAATACACCGTTGCTGTTGGCGGCCGATCGGGGCAATGCAGCGATCGTGCGGCGACTCATAAAAGCCGGTGCGACACTGGATATCAAAAACAGCAACGGTAACACTGCGCTGCTGCTCGCCGCCGCCCGCGGGCATATTCAGGTTGTTCGAGCGCTGCTCGAGGCGGGCGCCAATCCCAGCGTTAGAAATAAACGACGGGAGCAGGCCTACACGGTGGCCAGTGCGGCAGGGCACGCAGATATTGTGGAGTTGCTGGACCAACACGAGGGTTCGGGCAACAGGCTGATCAAGTTGCTGGAGTAGAGTCTCGGGATGACCCTTCTTGTATGGATACGCATTCGCAAGCAGTAACAAGCGCACTTGCCCGGTTGTTGAGGCCGTTGGTGCGCATCTTATTGCGCCAGGGCGTGTCCTTCAGCGCGTTCACGGACGTCGCAAAGCGGATCTATGTAGAAGTTGCGGAGACTGACTTCCCGGTTGAAGGCCGTCAACAGTCGGCTTCGCGGATCTCGGTGCTGACTGGAGTCCACCGCAGGGAAGTGGCGCGACTCAAGAAGCTCCCCCCCGTGGAAGAGGAGGCAGTCAGCGAAAACGCCAACCGCGCCGTGCGCGTTATCTCCGGTTGGTTGCGAGACGAGCGTTATCACGACACCAAAGGAGACCCCGATAGCTTGCCGCTCGAAGGCGACCGCAGCTTTGGCGAGCTGGTCAAGCAATACAGCGGCGATATCCCCCTCCGGGCGGTCGCCGACGAGCTGCTGCGGGTCGGCGCAGTCGAGCGCACCCCGTACGACGAGCTGCGATTGACGGCCCGGG
>JBPCXK010000486.1:0-5508 GCA_051008635.1 Gammaproteobacteria bacterium | reverse complement strand
ACGCATCGCTCAGCAGGGCCAGGAAGCCGCAACACCCAAGGAGCTCGCGCGGCTGACCTCGCTCGCCTTCCGGCTGATCCCGGCGCGGCACCGGCTCGACCTGATCGACGACGCCATGCAGGGCCGTTTGCTCGAAGCGCGCGACCTGCTGGCGAAAGAGATGCCGGAAGAGCTGCGCGACTGCGTCGCGCCCTTCAGCGCTGACAAGTACAACGAAGAGGCGTCCGTGCAAGAGAACATCCTGTTCGGCAAGCTCGCCTACGGACAAGCGAACGCCCAGCAGCGAGTCGGTGATCTCATTCGTTCCGTCGTTGACACGCTCGGTATGCACGAGGAGGTCATGAAACTTGGTCTGGACTTTGAGGTCGGCGTCGCCGGAGCCCGGCTATCGATCGAACAGCGGCAGAAACTTGCCATCGCCCGCTGCCTACTCAAAAATCCGGAAATACTGATCGTCAACGAGGCGACGAGCTCACTCGATTCAGGGACGGAACGAACCATCCTCGCCAACATCCGCGAACACATGGCTGGTCGTGGCATCATATGGATTCTGGGCCGGGCCAACCTCGCCGATCAATTCGATCGTGTCGTGGTCATGGACGACGGCAAGATTATCGAGCAAGGTTCGTTTTCCGATCTGCAAAGCAACGGGAATGTGTTTCAGAGTTTACTAAAGTCGGCATGACGGGAGCCAACCATGGCGCTTAAACAAGAGGCGGAGGCACTCAGCAAGATCTCCCTGTTCGCCAAACTCGACGAGTCCAAGCTGAAACTGCTCGCGTTCACCAGCGAGTGGACGACTTTCGAGCCCGGCGCCATCGTCTGCCAGCAAGGGGAGCCGGGCAATGAGGCCTACATCATTATCGAGGGCACGGCGGAGATCTATCTTGAATCTCCCGAAGGCTCGGTGCATGTCGCCACACGGGTGAAAAACGACATCATCGGTGAGACAGCCATCATGTGCGACGTGCCGCGCACCGCCACCGTCAAGGCGGGCGACAAGCTCTCCGTGCTGAAAATCAGCAAGGACGTGTTCTTTCAGATCCTCATGGGCTCGCCGGAAGTGGCAGTGGAAATTATTCGCGAGCTCGCGTTGCGGCTGGAGTCGACGACACGGCAACTGGCCGGGGCCAGGTGAATAGCTTGGCGTAGTAACCGCGACTTGCTCGTTCTCTGCATGTTGTGCATGCCCCTGGATTTATCTATTGCCCATCTTGGTCGGGCGACTGCCACGCCTTGCGCAAGAGATCCTTCACCTTCTCCCACATCTGCCTTCCCACCAGAAACAAACCCAGAACGTAAATCACCTCCCCGCCGACGATCAGCATCGCCGCCACCGCCGCGGCCTGGCCGGTCGACATCTCCACAAACGGGATCAGCAGGACCCCGCCCCACATCACGAATGAGAATGCGATGAGCGCGTAGCCCGAAAACTGCCTGGGAGTGAGATTCATCGCGTGTTCGGACGTATTGCTCGCAAAGGCGACAGCGCGACGCGGTCAAACGACCGTTGCCTGCACGGCCATGCGCGTCGTCCAGGACGGTCGCTCGAAATCAAGACGATAGGCGCCGCTCATCCGGGGTGTGCTGGTGGTCCGCCCTGCCGGGTGTTGCCTGTGTAGGTATCCACTTCTCGCGCCGCCTCGAAGAACAACGCTGCCAGAAGGATATCCCAGACAAACCCGAGAACTACTGCCAGAAGCGCAAAAATTACCGTTACCAACATAGCCCCGATGATTATGTTGAGCATCGCAAAACTTCGCAGGTGCCTGTAGGGGATCGCCACACGCCAGAGTTTCAAACCGATAACGACCGAAAGGACGCCGTAAACAGGGAGAGACGCAACAAAGATAACGTCAATGGTTGACATCTCATCCCCGGGCGCAGGGGTCGCAAATACGTCGAGCGCCGTCAGTAATACTGATAAGGCGATCATCAGATAAATGTACATATCAAGCCCGCTTACCTTGAACCGCGCTTTAACAAAGGCCAACAACGAAATCATCAGGAAAATGAGGATTCCTGCATTGGCGACGGCGAGCGTCTCGAACACTAATCGAGGCGCAGATGCGGGTTGAAACGAATACCACGCGTACGGAATGTTTAGGAATAGATAGACGATTGAAAGCCGCCCGGCCGTGCGGAGGCGCGCAGACGACAAAGACGACGTCAGATAATCGCCCGGAACCGGCGCATCTTTTACTAACCGGGCCTTAGGGGGTGTATATGGATCGTGATTTGTCCTTTTCTTGTGAACCCAGCCCGCATTTCTCATCACGGGGCGAGATGATCGGGCAGAGATTTGAATTCACAGCGGATTTTCTGATCGAGCGGAATACGGGCCTGTATTTCCGAGTGAAGAAAATTCGCTGTGGATTCAAAGATCAAGCCAGCGCCGTCATCGTGGTGAGAAATGCGGGCTAGAGCTGCGATGACGCCAGATCATGAGGTACACCCAGCCGCTGATGAGGACTTCGCCCCCACCTCAAGATTTCTGGCATACAAAAGCGCATCCGCAGGGAATGAGCTAATGGGAGCGACGGGATACACGATATTTGCGGATGATTTTGGGTGCTGATTGGGCGGCAGGATTTTTCGGTTCAGGTCTCGCGGAAATCAATCGAGCCTGGCCCAGAGCCTTGTTGATCCCCCTCTTCGTGGTTTCGTGAGAGCCGGGGCTCTTTGAATTGCCAGAATTGCCAGCTTTCTTATTTATACGGATCCGCCGCGTCGCGCAAACCATCGCCAAAAAAGTTAAACGCCAGTATCACGATTATCACCGGCACGACCGGCAGCATCAGCCACGGATAGAGCGCGACGACGTTGATGTTCTGCGCCTCGTTGAGCAGCACTCCCCAGCTCGTGATCGGCGGGCGCAGGCCGAGGCCCAAAAAGCTCAGCGCGGTCTCGCCGAGTATCATCGCAGGAATGGACAACGTGGCCGAGGCGATGAGGTGGCTCAGAAACCCCGGCAGCAGGTGTAGACCAATGATGCGGCGCGGCCTGGCGCCCATCAATTGCGCAGCGGTACAGTAGTCTTCCTCACGCAGGGCGAGCAGCTTGGAACGCACTGCGCGAGCAAGGCCGGTCCAATCGAGCAGCGCAAGAATCACGGTGATGCCGAAGAACACCAGAATCGGGCTCCATGTGACTGGCAGCACCGCTGACAGGGCCATCCACAACGGAATTTCCGGAAACGAGCGCAGGATTTCGATAAGCCGCTGGATGATGTTGTCGACGATGCCGCCGTAGTAACCCGCGATGCCGCCGATGACGATGCCCATCAGGAAGCTGATTGCGATGCCCAGCAAACCGATGGTGAGCGAGATGCGCGCGCCGGAGATGATGCGCGACAGCATGTCACGCCCCAGCCGGTCAGTGCCCAGCAGGAACAGGGTACCGTCTTGCGCCGGGCAAACGATATGGAAGTCGGCCTTCACCAGCCCCCAGAGCTCGTAGGCGTCGCCGGAGCAGAAAAATCGCAGCGGATAAACCTTACCGGTGTCCTCGGTGTACTCGCGCTGCAGGTTTTCCATGTTCAGCCTGTAATGCCAGCCGTAGACAAACGGACCTTGCCAGTCGCCTTCGTGAAAGAAATGAATCCGTTGTGGCGGCGAATAAACGAAATCGACGTTGCGCGAATGCAGATTGTACGGCGCGATGATTTCGCTGATGAGCGTGGTGCTGTACATGAAAACCAAAATCGCGCCGCAAAAAACCGCCAAGCGGTGGCGTTTGAGCTTCCACCACATGAGCTGCCATTGCGAAGCGAGATAGTAACGTTCCTGCTCGGGCGTCAGCGCCTCGACCGAGAGCGGATCGAACGGCTCGGTCGATACATAATGACTGGGGCGCCGACCGCCCGCATTGTTCATCGCGTCACCCCACCCTGCAGGCGAATGCGCGGATCGAGCGCCGCCAGGGCGAGATCCGAAATCAGTACACCGATCACCGTCAGAGACGCCAGGAACATCAAAAAGGAGCCCGCCAGATACATGTCCTGACTCTGCAGCGCGCTCAACAGCATTGGCCCCGTGGTCGGCAACGACAGGACCACGGCCACTACTTCGGCGCCGGAGATGACACTCGTCAACAGGCTGCCGATATCCGAAATGAAAAAATTCAGCGCCATGCGCAACGGATATTTCACCAGCAACCTGCCGCGCGGCAGGCCCTTGGCCCGCCCGGTGACGACATATTGCTTTTGCAGCTCATCGAGCAGGTTGGCGCGCAGACGCCTGATCATGCCCGCCGTGCCCGACGTACCGATAACGACCACCGGAATCCACAAGTGCTCGAGCACGGAGACGAATTTGTCCCAGCTCCACGGCTGATCGATGTATTCCGGGTCCATCAGGCCGCCGATGGAGGTGCCGAAGACCACATTGGCGAAATAGAGCATCACCAGTGCCAGCAAAAAGTTCGGCGTGGCGATGCCTATAAAACCGAGGAACGTCAGCCCGTAGTCGCCCCAGCTGTATTGATGTGTCGCCGAATAAACGCCGATGGGAAACGCGATCGCCCAGGTAAACAGAATCGTGATGATGGATATCAGCACCGTCAACCACATGCGATCACCCACGACCTCGCTGACCGGCAGGTTGTATTCGAACGAATAGCCGAAGTCGCCGCGCAGCATGCCGCTCAGCCAGTAGAGATATTGCTCGTAGAGCGGCCGGTCGAGGCCATAGTGCTGACGCAAAAACGCGATCTTGTCCGGATCGACCGACTCGCCCTGGCTTTGCAGCTCGGCGATATGGCTCTCCAGATAATCGCCCGGCGGCAATTGAATGATCACGAACACGATGATGCTGATCACCAACAAGGTGGGGATCATCATCAGAAGACGGTGGGCAATATAGCGAAGCATGGTTGGTATTGTTATCGGACCGCTTCAGCGTGTGTGGAAGCGCCTGCTATGATTGTACCGGGGCGCCGCCCGGCGAACTACAACGATTCTACTGTTCCTCCATCCAGAACGTATCAGGCTGATAAATGCCGAAATAGGCGCCGGGACTCCAGCTATAGATGCCTTCTCTGGGGACATTACGCAGACGGTTGTTAACGACCACCGGTTGGCGCACGCTGTTGATCGTACCAATGGTCAGCACATGCTCGCTGTGAATCTTCAGCATCTCGTGCCAGATCTCTTTCTGCTGCGCTTTGTCGGCGGCAGACTGCCACTGCTGATTTAGCGCACCGAGCCGCTCCGCAATGGGCATGTCGCATTTGTCGCCCACCTGGCCTCCGGTCTCGTGGAACTGACCCCATTTTGGCCATTGAAATTGCTGCTGCTGTGTGGGCGCCAGCGCCGCCGGGCTCATCTGCGCGGTGGCTATCGCATTCTCCAGCCCGGACCATACGGCCATGACGGTCTCACCGGCAAAGATACGATTACGGAACACCTCGCGCTGTGAGGGCCGGCTATGCAGCTTTATGCCGGCGCGCAACCAGCTATCGTGAACCAGTTCGAGGACATCGGTCTCTTCGGTGCTCTCACCGGCCGTC
>JBPCXK010000485.1:0-4146 GCA_051008635.1 Gammaproteobacteria bacterium | reverse complement strand
CGCAATCGCGGCTGAAGCCGCTCCTACAAAAAATGAAAGATCAGATCAGCGCCGCGAAGGGCTGAACCATGACGGTGTCGCCGCTTCTGACCGGCCCCGCATCATCATCGAGCACGATAAAGCAATTGGCCCGACTCATTGAGCTGAGCACGCCGGAGCCTTGCTGGCCGGTCTTCGTGACGACGAGCTCGCCGTTTTCACCGGCTTGCAGAATCCCGCGCTGAAACTCCGTGCGCCCGCGCCGCTTCTCGAGGTCCGACTCGGCGCGGGCCCTGACCAGGAATGGCTCATCGTGCGCGCGCCCCATCATCCGCTCGAGTGCGGGTTTGACGAACTGGTAGAAGGTGACCATCACCGCGACCGGATTCCCGGGAAGCCCGAAGAACGTTGCCCGCCCCAACTTGCCGAAGGCGAGCGGGCGGCCCGGTTTGATGGCGATTTTCCAGAAACCGATCTCGCCGAGCTCTTGCAGGATCTCTTTTACATAGTCCGCTTCGCCGACCGAGACGCCGCCGCTGGTGATGAACACATCAGCCAGCTTGCAGGCAGGGGTAAACGCCTGGCGCAGCGCCTCTCGCTGGTCGGGTATGACGCCCAGATCGACGACATCTGCATGCAGCCGTTTCAGCATGCCGAGCAGGGTAAAGCGGTTGCTGTCGTAGATTTCGCCTGGCCGCACTGCCTGGCCCAGCGAGCGGAGCTCATCACCGGTGGATGCAAACGCCACGCGCAAGCGCCGCGCAACGTCGACCTCCGCCAGGCCCAGCGAGCCCAACATGCCGATATCCGCGGGCGTAAGCAGCCGACCCGTCTGCAGCACCGTATCGCCGGCCTTGATGTCTTCCCCGGCGTCACGGATATTGGCGCCTTTTTTGTGGTCGCCCTCCAGGCGCAGGCCATCCGAGACTGCTTCCGTGTCTTCCTTCATGACTACGGTATCGGCGCCGGTGGGTATGATCGCGCCTGTCATGACGCGCACGCACTCACCGGGTTTTGCTTCGGCAGGGTATGGGTGGCCGGCGTACGCCTCGCCGGCGATTCGCAGCGTCGTAACGCCGCTCGCCGGTAAGTCAGCCAAACGCAGCGCGAAACCGTCTACTGCCGAATTGGTATGCGCGGGTACGTTGACGGGCGACGCGATGTCTTCGATCAGCACCCGGTCCAGGGCGTCGTGCAGGGCAACACGCTCACGGCCGCGAACGGGCTCGAGCGCCGCCAGGATTTCCCGTAACGCGACCTTGGCTGGCAGCATTCCCGACTCAAACGGATCGTTGCAACTAGCCCGCATGTTGCACCAGGATTACTTCAGGCATCCTGCCTTCCGCCCTTCGGGCCAGCCTTCGGCTGTACAAAATCGCTCCCGGCGATTTTGTCGGTAGTTGAGTGAGGGCTGGACGATGGACGTGCAGATACCTGTCCAAAAACCGGATAGCGGGCTTGGAGACATTTCATCCCTAACCCGGCCCAGCCGGAACCAAAGATGTGCCTCTTCAACGGCGGACGTTACCACCCCTTGCCCACCGCTTCGCCAGCGTTTGAGGCGCGCGGCCGTGGACAAGGCGTGGAAAAGTCCGCCTCGCTTGTGCGCGACCGGCGGCTGAGAAATTCTTGGCATTTTCGTCCAAGATTTCACCGGTAAGGTACTAATAGGCTGTAACACTTCGCTAAAATCAGACACCGTAGCGCCCTGGTGTAATATGCGGGCTGCGCTGCTTGTCGATGGTCGCGCTCATACTACCTGTTCGTCCGAGTCTGTGGCTGATTCCTCGACATATCGCAAAATGAAATCCGCTATCTGCGCAGGCTGGTTGAGATCGAGCACGGGAATCGGCGGCGTTTTCAGCGGCGGTTCGTCGGTGGCCAACGCGACGACGTTGGGGTCGGTTTCGTGCAGTACGGGCTTGCCGAGACTCGCCCGGTGCAGCTCGACTTTGGGAAAGGGCTCGTGTTTGAAGCCCTCCACCAATACCAGGTCGAGCTGATCCAACTCCAGCCTCGGCAGCAAGTCCGCCAATCGAGGCTCGTCTTTCGGTGGGCGGTGCTCGGCAATCAATACCCAACGCCAACGCGAGCCGACCAGCATCTGTTCGGCGCCTGCCTTGCGCAGCCGGTAGCTGTCCTTGCCGGGCTGATCGACTTCGAAATCGTGGTGCGCGTGTTTTATCACGCCCACCCGCACACCCTTGTCGGCCAGGATGGGCAGCACGTTCGAGATCAGCGTCGTCTTGCCCGTGCCGCTGAACGCGCAGAAGCCGAGCACCGGTGGGGCGTTCACCGGAATTACTTTGCCGTGAAAAAGTTTAATCGGCACGCCGGCCTCCCAAACGGGCGGCTAGCGCGGCGCACTGTGCAGGCGTATTGATGTTCAAAAAGATGTCCGGTTCGTTACTGAAGTCGGCCAACGCGACGCGGTGTTGCGCGTACCAGTGGTCTATCTTGCGCTCACCAGCTTGCAGAAACGCCTGCAAGCTCGGTAGCAGGTCGCATTTTAGCAAAGCAAACACGGGCTGCATGCGGTTGCCATCGTGCGCCACCGCGATATCCGCGTCCTCATCGCCGCGCACCGTGTGTAAGCGCGTCATGAGATCGGGTGGCAACAGGGGGCCATCGCATGGCACACAGGCGACAAAAGGCGTGGCCGCCGCCTGCATAGCGCTGGCCATGCCGGCGAGCGGGCCCTGAAAACCGCTGAGCTCATCGCTGATCACACGATGACCGAAACCAGCGTAGCGTTCGTGGTTGCGGTTGGCGTTGATCAGCACATCGTGAGCCTGCGGACGCACGATGTCGAGAATATAGGCGATCATTGGCCGCCCGTTCAGCTCGATCAGGCCCTTGTCCTCGCCCTGCATACGGCGAGCCTGTCCCCCGGCGAGGATGACGGCCGTTGTGGATTCCTTGGAAGTCATTTCGTACCGGCAGGACCACTGCAAAAGCCAGGCATAATAACCGGATCTGGCATGAGTTAGCTCGATCGCTCGGCCAGCGCGTCCTCGATAGCGGGCAGGGCGGCTGAGAAACCGGCCCGGCGCGCCTCATCGTGCAGCGGCCGGAGTCGTTCGAAAGCGCACTGCACACCCGCGCCCCGACCGAGGGACGCCAACGTGCGGGCGCGATCGATGAAAAACTGCGTCCAGGGCAGAGGTTCCGCTTGCGTGTAGTTCTCCAGACTTGCCGCGTAGCTATCCGCTCGATCCCAGTCTTCGCTTATCAACGAGACCTCCATTGCATCACGGTAGAACCAGAAGTAGTTATGGGCAAGGCAATTGCCCCGCAGCAACTCCTCGCCCCGCCGCAGTGCGTTTTCGCGCTCGCGCGGGTCGGCGCTCAACAGAGCAAGGGTGCCGAGTATCCACGGGCCGGCAAAAGTCACTCCACTTTCGCAGGCTAGTTCAAATGCTTTGTGCAACAAGCGTGCGGCGTCGGCTCTGCGATCCTCGCGCGCGAAGATCCTGGCGATGCTGGCGAGACATAGGGGCTCAAAGCGCTGCGCGCCCAGCCGGTGGGCAAGCTCCAGGCCCAGCTCTGACTGTTTCTGCGCTGCCGCAAAATCGTTCAGATCGAGCAACACTGGCCCGACGCTGCTGCGCGCGGCCATCTCTGCGCGCTGTTGACCGACGCGGGCCGCACCATCCGCGCCGGCGAGGCAATCCGCCAGGGCCGTTTGCAGGTCATTCTGGTAATAACGCGTGAGACCCAGCATGTGCCGATTGGACACCTCGATGCGGCCGAAACCGTTTTCCCGCGCAAGTTGCAGACATCGCTCGAAGTGGCCATGGGCGGAGATCATGTGCCCGCGCTGGTAGTTCGCATCGCCAAGTCCGCTCAGGGCGTTGGTCTCGGTTTCCGGCGAGGCGAGCTTACGCGCCAGCTTGCGCGCCCGTTCGTGCTCGGCCAGGCAACCGTCGATGTTGCCGAGTGGAAAATAGACATTACCGCGATGATGATGGACCTGCGCCAGCTGCAGGCTGAGCTTGCACTCGGCGGCTGTCTCCTCGGCAAGCGCCAAAAACCTCAGCGCATCGTCGTAACGGTCGACCACACGCAAACAGGCCGCCAGATAGAGCCACACCTGGCAGCGCCCGGCGGCATCGTCGGCAATCTTGAGCGCACTCTTGAAGGCGTCGATGGCGGGCTCTATCAGCC
>JBPCXK010000484.1:0-3680 GCA_051008635.1 Gammaproteobacteria bacterium | reverse complement strand
AAGCTCAAAGCCACTTTCAAACCCTATGATCTGCCGCGTAGCTCCAAGCTCTCCATGGTCCGGGACGGCCCGGGCTACGAATTCCGGACGAACCATCGCCATCAGACTCTGATTGGCTTCATTTTCGCGATCGTAGGCCTCGGCTGCCTATATTGGTACTTTGGACCAGGTATAAGCGGAGGCGAAGGCAGTCCCTGGGTAGTGGCGGTAGTGGGCGCTGTTTTTGCCGCTATTGGTATTTTCTTCGTTGTGTTCGCACGCTCTGCGATTTCGACGCTCCGTGTGTCGCCTGAGGAGATCCGGCGTTCTACGACCTTGTTTGACTGGCACATGAGTGATGAACGCCTCGCAGCCGGCGTTGTCGAGGAAGTTACCATCAAGAAGAATCAACAAGGGAGAGCCTGTGTCACTGTATCCAGCGATCAGGGTGTCATCACATTCGGCGCTCACCTGAATGCCCAGCAACAAGAAGCTATTCGAGCCTGCATCATTGCAACGGTCGCCGCTTGATCTTGAAAAAGGGCGCAGTCGAGCGGCGTCCCGCGGTGTACGAGCAATCACCGTACTAACTGTTTTTTCAGAAGCGCGGCCATTCAGATATCTGCGGAACGCGGCGATTGACCGCCTCCACGCATTGCCGCGATTTGACGTCATTGAGATTCTAATGTTCTATTGCGTCGTGCTACGAGGCAGGCGCCTGTGCGCCCGAACTCGGTGTTGCTTAGCAAGCCTTTAATTTATAACTAGATTTGTACGCCCTAACGCCGCTCAGGCGGCAGTAATCGGGCAGGAGGAGTGGCTATGAGAGAAGTCAAGATTTTTCAGAAGATGTACCGCGACGGCCTGGTGAACCGCCGGGAGTTTCTGGCGGCGATGGGCGCGCTGGGGCTGTCGGCGACCGCTGCCGGGGGCCTGTTGACGTCGTCCAGCGCCATGGCGGCGACCCCGCGCAAGGGCGGGTCGGTTCGGTTCGCATCCAATCTGCACGGTCCGGATGACCAGATGGATCCGATCGTCTTCACGTCGACAGTCGACTACACCCGCGGGCGTGCAACCTACAACGGTCTGATCCAGATCCTCGACGATATGACCTTGCACCCGGAGCTCGCGGAGGAATGGTCGAACAATAGCGACAACACCGAGTTCACTTTCAAAATTCGCAAAGGTGTGGCCTTTCATGATGGATCTACACTGACAGCGGATGACGTAGTGTGGAGTATGAACCGCCATCTCGGTGACGAATCGACCTCGGTGATCAAGGCATTTTTCACCTCGGTCGATGAATGGAAGAAGGTGGATGGCCATACGGTGAAGGTAACCCTGAACTCGCCCGACTCCGATCTGCCGATCAAGCTCGGTGAGAAGCAGGCCAAAATTGTCAAGAAAGACACCGAAGACTTCAAGATGGGCATCGGTACCGGGCCGTTCGTCCTGAAATCGTTCGAACCGGGTGTGCGATCGGCACATGTGCGCAACGAAGACTACTGGAGAGACGGGGCCAATCTCGAGGCGCTGGAGATCACAGCGATCACGGACCCTATAGCCCGTGTCAACGCGCTCATCGCGGGTGACGTTCAACTTGCCAGCAACATTGACGCGAAGGGCTTGCGCCTGGTCGAGAAGAGCTCAAACGTAAGGTTGATCTCGCAACAAACGGGACTCAACGGTAGCATATGTTGCCTCAAGAACACGGCGCCTGGCGAGAACGATGACTTTGTCAAGGGTATGCAGTACATCCAGGATCGTGAGCGCATTGTGCGTTCCATTCTCAAAGGGCACGGAACGGTGGGCAACGATCATCCCATCTCACCCGCCTACGGCGCGGATCACTGCGCGGAGCTGCCGCAGCGGGAGTACGATCCGGACAAGGCGAAGTTCCACCTCGAGAAATCCGGTGTGACCTCCGCCGAGCTCTTCGTCGCGCCGGTGACGGCGGGCATCGAAGAGACAACGCTGCTCATGCAGAACAATCTCAAAAAAATCGGTTTCGACCTCAAGCTGAAAAGAGTGCCCACTGACGGATACTGGGGCGCGGTGTGGATGAAAGAGCCGCTGAACGTCGTGAGCTGGAACATGCGTCCTACGGCGAACGCCATGCTGGCCATACAGTTCGCGCCTGGCGCCAAATGGAATGACACCTTCTGGAACAACGAGCGCATGGGCGAACTGCTGAAGCTGTCACTTGCTGAAACCGATGCTGCCAAACGGCATGACATGTTGTGCGAAATGCAGACCCTGGTGCACAACGAAAGCGGCATAGTTACGCCGTACCATGTCAATCAGCTCGACGGCGTAAGCGCCAATATCCATGGCATACCCAATCAGCCGCTCGGAGCGCTCGGCGGATGCGAATGGCCGGAGTTTGCATGGATTGAAGCTTGAGGTAGATCCTCACTGATCGGCGAAGGCCTGCACGATCGCTCGCGCAGCCTTCGATTAGCCGATCGATTCCCGAGTCTCAGGCTCACCATGTTGCTGCAGGCCATCGCGCGACGGACAGTTGTCGGCATTGCGACGCTGTTTGTCGTGTCGATCCTGATCTTCATCGGCACCAGCGTACTACCAGGCGATGTCGCCAACATCATCCTGGGGCAAATGGCAACGCCGGAGAGCCTGGCGGCGCTGCGCACAACGCTCGGCCTCGACCAGCCGGCCTATGCGCGCTACTTTTTCTGGCTCGGTAATCTGCTGACTGGCGATCTCGGTATTTCCAAGGCCGGTTCTGGTGCCGGCACACTCGGCACGCCCATCTCCGTCATGATCGCGCCGCGCCTGGGCAACACGTTTCAGCTAGCCAGTGTGGTTGCGGCGATCGCCATTCCGTTGTCGTTGAGCCTGGGGTTGCTGGCCGCGATGTATCCGGGCACGCGCCTGGACCGATTCGTGACCTTCGTCACGCTCAGTTTGATCTCCGTGCCAGAGTTTTTGGTTGCCACCTTTCTGGTACTCGTTCTTGCAGTCCAGCTACATTGGTTGCCGGCGACGGCTTACATGAGCGGGAACGAAACCGGATGGCAGCTGGCCAGAGCGCTGGCGATGCCGACACTGACGCTGGTGATAGTGGCGTCATCGCAGATCCTTCGCATGACCCGGGCGACGGTGCTCAACGTCATGAGTTCCCCCTACATTGAAATGGCGATACTCAAGGGCGTACCGAGAAGGCGGATCATTTTGCGCCATGCGCTACTCAATGCCATTGGTCCCATCGTCAATGTGATTGCGCTGAATCTCGCATACCTGGTCAGCGGCGTGGTTATCGTTGAAACAATATTCGCCTATCCGGGGTTGGCCAAGTTGATGATAGACGCGGTGCAGACCCGGGACCTGCCGCTGGTCCAGGCCTGCGCCATGATTTTCTGTGCCACGTACGTCATTTTGATTTTCGTTGCGGACATGGCGTCGATCCTTTCGAACCCCAGGTTGCGGCATCCGAAATAGGATCTAGCGAGCATGTCGAAAACGGACGCAGAACCCGACGTATTGGCGCAGTTCGACGAGCTGCCGGACGCGCCGCCTAGACGCCGGCTAAAGTTTTCCTTGGCCGGGAAGCTTGCTATCTGTGTGGTCGCGTTTTGGGCCGCCATCGTGTTGATCGGGCCATCCATTGCGCCCTATCACGAAGCGGACTTTCTGGATGAAGAACTGTTCATCGTACCGGGCAGCGACGATCTTTACCCCGA
>JBPCXK010000483.1:0-6179 GCA_051008635.1 Gammaproteobacteria bacterium | reverse complement strand
GGCTTCTTGGCACCATGATGACAGGGATTTTCGTCGCGGCAGGCCTGGGCGGGGCGGGTCTTGCGGAAGGCATGAGCATCGGCAGGCAGCTCGGCGTGCAGTTTACCGGCGTCGCCGCGACGTTGATCTGGACCGCGGCCGCAACCTTTGTCGTGCTGAAGATCGTCGACGCACTCATCGGCCTGCGCGTAGACGAAGAGCAGGAAACCGAGGGGCTCGATCTCACCCAGCACGAAGAGAAGGGCTACTACTTGTAAGCCCGAACTGGCCCCCGCAAATCGTGACGGTGGTCACAAATCTCAGGAAATCTCGTTATCTTTCAAAATTTTACGTCGAAAAAACTGACATTCATCACGCTTGGTCGCCATTTCAGTCCGTAGTATGGCCAGCGTGTCACCGAGGTACCACCCCGGTGCACAAGTCTGCCAAGGGTAGCTTCGATAGGCCCTTTTGAGTTGCAGACGACAAGGGCAAACCCGCTGTGAGGCGGGGGCGCAAAGTCACAGGTCTCCGTGCTGCGGAGAACGCTGGACTGCCGAATCTTTAACTTGAAACAAAGGGTTATATCACTATGAAACTTGGAAAAATCTCTCTCGCTGCTGTTGCCAGTGCGTTGTTGTTGCCTGTGCTCGGCGCTCAGGCCGCCACCGATACCGGCAGTATGAATGTTCGGGCCCAGGTGGCCGATGTGTGTATCGTCGACACCGTTAATGATATGGATTTCCTGTCGATCACCCCCGGTAGCGCGGCGAATTACGACGCGAGCGCCTCAATTCTCTGGCGCTGCTCGAACGGCACGGCCGGGACCTTCTCGCTCGACAAAGGCGTGACTGGTGCCGATATTTCCAGCCGCGAAATGGCCGGCCCCGGCACAGGCAATCTGGCGTACCAGCTGTACTCAGACACCACCCGCTCGACAGTGTTTGGTGATGGCGCCACCGGTTCCACGATTGGTGTTACCGGCAGCGGTATGAGCGTGGCGAGCCAGCAGTCGACCTCGGTTTATGGCCGGGTGCTCGACGCCGACGCCCAGAACGTTGAGCCGGGTGCGTACGCCGATACGGTGACCGTTACCCTGACGTTCTAATCGCCACCATCCACAAAGTGCAGGAGAGGCAGCGCAACGCGCTGCCTTTCCCTTCTGGATCCCTGATAATTTTATATTTTTCAATTGGATAGAAAACGGTTGTCGCGACGCCTGTCACCGGCCTGACGAATAGGACAACATTATCTACATACTGTCGGCGACGTGCGTTACGACCCGACGACAAAGGCATACCCGCCGTGAGGCGGGGGCGCAAAGTCACAGACCTTCGGCGACATCGGAGATGGCTGGGCTACCGAAACTGGATCAGGTATGACTCTCGACATGCAAGCAATGACAAGGCGTGTGCCGCGCGGGGCCTGGCGTAAGCTCGGTTGCGCCCTGCTTGGCGCCTGCCTGTTCTCTGCCACGGTTCCCCACGCGGCCACCGATAACGGAAACCTCAGTATCGGTGCGAAAATCACTGACGCATGTGTAATAGACTCTGTCAGTGACATGAATTTTGGTACTATTAACTCTGGAACTGCAACTAATTACGACACCACGTCGGCCATCCGATGGCGGTGCCAGCGTGGAACAGTCGCGATCGCGACGCTAAACGGGGGCACCACCGCGGGCGATGTATTCGATCGCGCGATGGCCGGCCCGGGAGGGAGCACGTTGGCCTATCAGATCTATGTTACGGCGCCACGTACACTGATTTGGGGCGACCGCCGCGGCACTTATGCATATTGGGTGTTCGGCCGGGGAATGGGCCCTGCGGATCAGGGCAGCCTCACGGCCTACGGACGGATCACCAATGCCGATCTCTCGACGGCGGGACCTGGTTCGTACAGCGATGTGGTGACGTTGACGCTGAACTTTTAGCCCGCATATCTCACCACGATGACGAGCCCTCGCTTGATCCTTGAATCCACAACGAATTTTCTTCACACGGCAATACGATCTGTATTCCGCTCCTTCAGAAAATGCCTTGTGAATTCAAATCTCTGCACGATCATCTCGCCCCGCGATGAGATATGCGGGCCTGGGATGACGGGCCTGCTCAGAAGAATCACGACGGCGCTTGTGTTGATGACGCCACTTGCGGGACACGCCGCCTCATTCCAGGTCACGCCGGTCAGAGTGAGCTTTGAGCGCGCTAATGAGACGACGGTGATGCAATTCTTCAACACCGGTGACGAAGAGGCCTCGGTGCAAGTCGAAGCGCTGGCCTGGTCGCAGACCGGTGGCGAAGACGTTTATTCGCCTACCGAAGATGTCGTCGCGGTCCCGCCCATATTCAAGCTCAAGGCGGGCGAGAAACGAATCATACGTGTTGCCCTGCTGCACGCACCTGACGTCAGTAAGGAGCTTGCTTATCGTTTGTTTTTTACCGAGTTGCCGGACCCGCGGAAAACCGATTCACCGGCCACCGTTCGCATGTTGCTGCGGATCGGCGTGCCCGTGTTTGTGGCGCCGCAACGTAAGTCGGACGCCGCATTTCAATGGGTCTCGGTGACGCGCGACCGCAACGAGAACGGCGATCAGCTGACGATCAAGCTGCGCAATACCAGCAACTTCCATGTCCAGGTGCAACAACTCCAGGCGCTGGAGAGGTCCGGTAAGGTGATCACCGAAGATGGCGGCACGTATTTGTTGCCAGGAAGCACGCGTGAGCTCGTGTTGAACATCCCCAGCCAAGCGGCCGTCGAATCGCTGCGCATCATCAGCGATACCGCGGAGGCTTCGGAGCATGCGCTCACCGCTGCGAACTAATCTACCAGTACCCTGTATTGCTTTGTGACTGCCATAGCACGGGCGGTTGCTTTGTTGCTAGGCGTGTTTTGCGCACCCCCCTTGGCAGCCGCGGACTTCAGTGTGCTAATCGTCGAAGTTGTCGTCAACGAAGTCCCGAAAGACGCGGCGATTCTGATTACCGATGAAAACGGCAACTACTACGCCAAGGCCGACACCCTGTCCGACTGGGGGCTACAAGCGCCGTTTCCGCCACCGGTGAGCTACCGCGGGTCGGACTACCATGCGTTGGCGCAGATCGGCGATCTGCAGAGCGAACTGGATGAGCAAGCGCTACTGCTCAACATTGTTATCCCACAGGAATTACTGGGTCGCACACGCATCGATTTCGAGCCCGACCCACCGCCACCGCCCAGAGCCGATCCGGGAGCCTTTGTCGACTATGAGCTTTCAATTCTGGACGAAGGCGAAGGCAGCTCCACAACAGGGTTGTTGACGCCGACATTGTTCGGACCGTTGGGCACGTTCCGCAGTGAGTTTTTGTTCAGCGACGGGGCCGCGGAAAAGTGGATACGCCTGGAAACCGTGTTCAACAGGGACTACCCGGAAGACAGGCGCGCCCTGCGGATCGGCGACACGTTCACGCGCGCGGGATTGACCGGCAACTCGGTGCGCTTTGTGGGCGTGCAAGTCGCGACCAACTTTGCCACGCAACCGCAGTTTATACCCTTTCCATTGCCGGACGTGGACGGGGAAGCGGTCGTGCCGTCGACACTGGATCTGTACCTGAACAACAGTCTCTTTACGCGCAGCGAGGTGGCTCCGGGCCCCTTTCAGATTCGCAACATTCCGGTGATAACCGGCGCTGGCGACTTGCACCTGGTGGTCAGGGATGCGCTCGGGCGTGAGCAAGTCATCAGCCGCGACTTCTATGCCAGCCGGCAACTTTTGCACGCCGGCTTGTCCGATTATTCGGTCGACGTTGGCGCCATTCGCGAGAATTTCGGGCTGCAAAGCAATGACTACGGCAACGCTTTTTTTTCCGGAGACTGGCGTTACGGCTGGACGGAGCAGCTGACCCTGCAGGGGCGCACCGAGATTGCAACCGATTTCCGTAATCTCGGCGGTGGCACATTCTGGCAGGTCGGCAACGCGGGCGTGGTTACAGTCGCATTTGGGTTCAGCGACGGCGACAGAGGCAGCGACGTGCTGGGGCTGCTCGGCTACGAGTATCAGCAACGTCGATTCAGGCTCAGCGCCGCTGCACGGAGCGCCGGGAGATCGTTTGCGCAGCTTGGGCTGGCCGAGAATCAGCAACTTCCGAAGCTTCAGCTTGCAACGAGTGTCGGTTACGACGTCGGCCCGCTCGGATCGCTTGGCGCCGCGTACGCGTTTCAGGACGAGCATGTCGGCGAGAGTCGTGCAATCAGCAGCGTGACGTTCAACCGGACCTTTCCTCGACAATATTCCTTCTCCGCGTTTGGGAACTACATCGATGCTGAACCGACCGATTACACGATCGGGTTGCTGTTGTCGAAATCCTGGGGGAGACGGCACTCCGCAAGCTTCACGTTGAACATCGACCGCAATGACACGAGTGTCCAGGCGCAAACCCGCTACGCCCTGCCGTCGGGGCCCGGATACGGATACCGGGTGAGTGTCGAGGCGGCCGATCAGACAACGGTGGAAGCCGACCTCGCCGCTCAGAGCAGATGGGGCGCGTATTTACTGGAGGGTCGCCGGGTTGGTTCGCAGAACGCGTGGCGTTTCAACGCCGATGGAACACTGGCATATTTGGGCGGGCGCGCGCGGGCCGCGAGAGAAGTACGCGATGCCTTTGCGGTAGTGAGTGTGCACGACTACGGCGACGTGAGAGTCTATCTCGAAAATCAGGAGATTGGCCGCACGGACAACCGCGGTCAGGTTCTGTTGCCCGCCCTGCGTCCATACCAGAGCAATCGCGTTCACTTCGACGCGCGCGACTTGCCGCTGAACGCGGTGGTGGATGAGGTCGCTGACGTAGTGGCGCCATATTTTCGCACCGGTGTCGTCATCGACTTTTCAGTCAAACCGGCGAATGCTGTTTTGTTTCGGCTGTTGCTGGATAACGGTAAGCCCCTGCCGGTCGGAGCGGTTGTTCAGGTCGACGACCAGGATGAGGAATTTCCGGTAGGTCACGATGGGCTGGTGTATCTGACCGGTATTGGAAGCGAGGTCGAGGTCACCGCATTCTGGCGGGGCCAAAGCTGTACACTGGACTTTCCGGCGCCACCGCCGGATGCGGTCATCGCGCGACTTGGCGACCTTAGCTGTGCCGGGGTGGAAGAATGAAGCGCTCGAAGAATAGAGCGACCTGCCTGCTGGCAGCGCTGCTTTTCCTGTTCGGCCTGCTCGCGGCCCCGGCCGCATCGGCGCAACGCTGTCGGGTCAGAGCAGTGCCGACGAATTTCGGTTTGTATTTTCCGGCCTCACCAACATCCGTCGATGTCACGAGCAGAATTCGGGTCGTTTGCCGCGGCCGACCGGGTACTTACTCCGTCGAGCTCAGCACGGGCAGCAGCGGCGAATACGGGCGCCGCACGATGGTCAATGGCGCCGAGCTGTTGTTCTACAACTTGTTCGTGGACCCGGCGCGCACCCGGGTGTGGGGAGACGGGTCAGGATCCACTTCGAGGATAACGATTACGCGCCGGCGCCGTGGCCGAGATCGGCGGGTCTTTGACGTTTATGGCCGGATTTTCTCGAATCAGGACGTCAGACCCGGGTTTTACAACGACACGATCTCCGTGACAGTGTTTTTCTGACGCCGCTTATTCAGCCTCCGGCGCCAGTTGTGCGGGCGCGACCCGCACGTTCTCGCCGCCAAGCTGGACCGAGCCGTCGGAGAACAGCACACTGTAGCCTGCGCTGTTGAGGTCGACGTCGTAGTACTTGAGCCCCAGCAACTTTTTGGAGGAGTAGGGCCCGACAAACTGGTGCTTCTTGGCGATTTTCGCCCCCCGCTTGGCGCCGTTGGGCGTCTGCAGAATGATGAGGTCGCGGAAGACGTCCACGCGATGTTCACTGGTGTTATCGATGGCCAGCTTCACGAACACATACTTTCTCTTCACGTGCGCTTTGATGATCTTGACCGCGACCACGGAGCTCGCGGAGCCTGGTGGCACGGCGACCTGGAGCTTCCCCTTCGCCCACACCACGGACCCGGGTGCTCCGAAGAGCAGCGCCAGCGTTGTTAAAGCGATGAGTGGCAGCTGTGCAGAGCCTTGCATAGTTTTGATTCTCCCTTGGTGGTAGCGTCCAGTGCAGTCCGCCTATTTTGCGGGTTTTTGATTGTATAGTTCAAATATAGCCTCGCCCGGTAACGTCTTTTGGAACCGCACGCGGCCTTTAACGTGTC
>JBPCXK010000482.1:0-3482 GCA_051008635.1 Gammaproteobacteria bacterium | reverse complement strand
GACCATGATAGAGCGCGCGCTGCAAGGTATGCAGGGACTCGCCTTGGTTGAGCAGAGAGAGTATTTCTGCACGGAATGCTGGGCCTGCCAGGTAGTCGCTGAGGTAGATTGTCCGCAATATTTTACCCAGTGCGACGGCCGCTTCATAAATCGGGTTGCCGTGCGCGGCAGCACCAAAGCGATCGAGGGTTAGTGTTGCGGAGCACCAGCCACTGGCCATTGAGGCGGCGATGCGAACGAGCGGATCCCACTGCCGGATGAGGGGTTGCCAGGTTACATTGTGATCGACGATGCCCTTGAGTGAGGTCGGTACTTTGATGTCCCTCGGAACATAGAGCTTCCGATCCGCAAGTCTCGCAAGGCGTGGGCACAGATCGAACCCGACGAGCTTTGCCAAAGCCATCGCCGCGTGGGTGAAGCCATGCGTGTCAACCGCGATTCGCGCCAATTCGATTTGACGTTGTGATAATGCGCCTTCCAGAGCGGCGCCGGCCTGGCGCTTATTCAGAACGATCGGTTTATCGTAGATGATCCCCCACTGATCGAGTACATGGGTGTACGTGCCGACTGCAAACGTGCGCCGGCGTGTATCGAGCCGGCTGAGCCAGAGATGTCGTGTCGCCTCCAGGCTCATCATGTCAGCCGATGCGCTTACGCCCGGACCCCACAACTCAGTGATCGAATGATCACGCAGAAAGTCGACCACCGTTTCATTGGCACTGCGTAGGACGGCATCATGCTCGAGTTTGTGGATCATCGGTTCGACGATCTCTTCGCTCAGTGCCGGGATCATCCGTACGATGTCGGCAGCCGAAAGATCTGAGCCCAAAGCCAGCAGTGCGGCGTACACGGTGGTTAACTCACGCTCGTGTCGAGGCGCACGGCCCAGCAGTTGCCAGGAGAACCGAGTGCAGCTGTCGACCTCGAGCAATACCTCCGGTAACTGAGTCTGTCCAATGTCACGGATCAGGCGACGTTTCAATGCAGCCAGCCCTGTCGGATGAGTCCGTTCAGCCGGTGCAGCTAAACGAACGCGATCATCTTCAATACGCAATGCGCCACTCTCAACCGCCTCATCGAGCTGTTCCAGGCCGTTCTTTAGTGCGGCACGGATGCGCTTGAGAAAGACCCGGGGCGAGTGTGACAGCTGTAGCGCGAGATAGTGCCGTGCACGCTGTTTTTCCCACGTTTTCAGCGGGATATACAGCTTATCGGGGTCGCGGAACGCGTTGCTTTGATCGATATGTGCAGCACCATTGCGCAGACTGCGTGGAGCGTTACCAGTGTCGCCGCCTCGAACCCCGCCAAGGCCTGCTGCCGATCCTGTTGGTCGATCACGGATTGCCAACACGGTCCGAAGGGATTCGACTCAGTGGCGGGCAGCCGATACGTTTTGCGACAATATAACTCACGGAGCAAGGGCATGGCACGGGCGAGCGGATGCGTCTCCTCCGTCTCCAATGGCATCTGTGTCATGGTGGCGAGGAACGGGCGCACTTCAGATGATAAGGTGCTCAAAACGCGGCGGACCTCGGCTGTGCGACTTGGTGTAGGTGCATCAGCAAACGGTGAGAGCAACGCCTGCAGATGGGCGCGTAGTTCTTCCGCCGATAGGGAGCAATCACCGCACACTAAGACCAGGTCACGGACCGGTTGCTGGTAAGCGGCCAGGCGCCTGTTAGCCGATGCGGTCACCTGCTCGCGTGCGTGACGCCGAAGATCGTTCATGCGATGCAGGGCGAGTTCAAGCATCGTATCAGTGAGCTGCAGTAATTGGTGGTGCAGAAAGCAGGCAATCTCGATCGTTCGAATGGGTTCGCGAATCCGTTTAAGCATCGATGGTCGCCGACGCAGGATACGCTTAGCGTAGTGATATCGTCGGGCGCTGGACACCGCCGGGAGCGATATCTCACTCGCGCCGAGTTCGATCAGCTGCTCACGCTTAGCGAGCAGTTCTGCCAAGCGGTGTTTGTGATGCCGTCGCGGTAGTTGTTGCAACCACTCGAGCACGGACAAATCAGTATGCGTACTCGGCGCACTCAAAGCATCGACCCAGGTTGTGCGACCACCCGCCACATCAGTCTGTTCAATTTGCTTGAGTAAAACGTCTTCGGCATGTCGGATAGCGGCTCGCGCAAGGTCGTAGAGCCGCCGGCGCCCCGGGATAAGATAGTGATGTGCATGCAGCCACTGCTGGGCCGATTCGACGATCCGCTCCACCGTGAACAGCACGGTGGCTTCGTCTCGCAGCTGACCATTGAGTACACGTTCAGCAGCATTGGAGAGCTCACGAAAGCCCGTCGCACTTAGCGCCAGCTCCTAGTGGTGGTACAGCGTTCGTTTACGTGTATACAACGCGCGCAGGGAAGCGATATCCGGCGCGTGTAGATGCAGCTGCAAGGCCATATGACGCAATACGTTTTGGGGCACAATCGGTATAGCGTCAAGCGTGCAACCGCTTAGCCGAATGAAACCGATTTGTAGCGCGATGCCGAGTCGATGCACGCTACGTCGGCGTGTCTCAACAATCTGTTGGTCGGCTGGACTAAGGGTGAAAAACTGGTCCAGATCGAACGCGGATAATTCACTCGGAAATTGCTTGAGACCGAGCCATGAGGTGTGCCAGCGGTCCATAGGGATCTCCTGTTGAGGGGAGAATCACTCTACGCCTGCCGGGTGATTTTTCGAAAAAGTTGAGAGTTCAATACAATCAGAGAGTTACGAAAGACGGCATTTGTAACCGCTTGTTTTCAAAGGACCTCGCTACCGCCACTTTCTGCAGCTTGGTAACGAGAACCCCGTAGGGCTCTGTCAGAGTAAACCGCCTTGAGCTGGTAAGGCTCATCTCGTAGTCTCCGCTGATGCACAATCCGTTCCGGTATTTCAAGACATCGCCCGAGATTATTCGCCTGGCGATCATGATGTATGTTCGCTTCCCACTCTCATTACGGCAGGTTGAAGATCTACCCCACGAGCGGGGCATCGACATCAGCTACGAAACGGTACGCGTTTGGTGGAACCGGTTTGGACCGGTGTTTGCCGCGGAAATCAGAAAGCGGCGGTCAGCGTCAATGCGGTGTTTACCACAGTGGCGATGGCACCTGGATGAGGCTTTCGTGCGGATCAACGGCGAAATGTATTACCTCTGGCGTGCGGTTGATCACGAAGGAGAAGTGCTCGAAGTGTTTGTCACCCAGAAGCGCGATCTGAGCGTGAGCACGGTATTTGAGGGAGTGTTGGGCAAATTGATTGAGGGAGAGTGCAGCGCACTGGCGATTGACGGCGCAGAGCTTCAGTGGCGAACTGTGGACGAACGCCGGTGGAAAGTCAGCGGCCGAGGTCTGGCTCGCGCTATTAGACGTCAGAATGGAGTATCACAGTGGTCTTCGGGCTCGGCGTGACCCGGACCGGCGTGTGGCCACGCGTCGTTGGGCGAGCGCGGCGGTTGCTGATGATGCAAGGTCTCGATCAAATTGTGCAAT
>JBPCXK010000481.1:0-4524 GCA_051008635.1 Gammaproteobacteria bacterium | reverse complement strand
GGCGCGTGCGCGTGAACCTTACGCTGGTTGCGAACAGCTTTTTGAAAACACCGCCCTCGCAATACCTCAAGGGGATTCGGGTGCCGACAGGATTCGACGTGGCGGATAACAAGATCGTTGAGCAGGTCAAGCCCGGTGATCTGGTCATCACCGCCGACATTCCTCTCGCCGCGGAGGTTGTCGGCAAGGACACATCGGACGTGGACAAGGGTCGGGTGCCGGTCAAATGAAATACCAACCACATGGCCTGCCATGTCATCCGACACGCTCCTGAGGCCATACTTACGCCAGCACGATCTTCCCAAAAAACTCCGCCACCACAGGGCAAAACTTCTCCGCATCGATAAGAAACGAGTCGTGCCCGTTGATCGAGGACAGCCGATGGAAATCGACTTCCCTGCCGCCCTTGCGCAGACCTGCCGCCAGTTCTTCCTGCTGATTGATGGGGAACAGGATATCGCTTTCCACGCCGATGACCAGGCTGCGCCTGGCGCGTACGCGCGCCAGCCCCGCCTCGACCGATCCGCCGTGCTCGATCACGTCGAACAGGTCCATCGAACGTGAGATGTACAGGTAGCTATTCGGGTCGAAGGTGCCGATGAACTTTTTCGCGTTGTAATCGAGGTAGCCCTCGACTTCGAATTCGAGACCGAATGGCGGCTGGCCGCGTTTCTCCGGCGCCAGCTTGTCGCGGCTGAAGCGCTGGTGCCATTCCTCGGTCGCGCGGTAGGACATCAGCCCCAGCTTGCGCGCCAGCTTCATGCCGGTGGCAGGTTCCGTTTCCGGCGTATAGTCGCCGCCATTCCACTTCGGATCGCTACGAATGATCTCGCGCTGCAGGGAACGCACGGCGATCGTGAACGGCAGGGCGTGAACGGCCGCGGATATCGATACCAGATAGTCCAGCTCGTGCGGAAACTGCATGGCATGCGCCAATGACGACATCCCGCCCAGCGACGAACCGACGGCCGCACACACGCGCTCCACGCCGAGCGCACGTAACGCGTAGTGTCCGGCCTTGGCGATGTCTTCAGCAGTCAGCTCCGGGAAACTGGCGCCATAGGGTTTACCCGTGTCCGGATTGATGCTCGATGGGCCGGTCGATCCGAAACAGCCGCCGAGCGAATTGACACACACGACGTAGAACCTGTTCGTGTCGATGGGCTTGCCCGGCCCCACCATGAACTCCCACCAACCGGGCTGGGGATCTTCCTCGGACGAACTGGCGTGCGCGGTCGGCGACAAACCGCAGAACAGCAGCACCGCGTTATCTTTTTTCGGACCCAGCTGACCCCAACTTTCGTACGCGATTTCAACGTGTTTCAACACGCCACCGCGCCACATATGAAACTCGCCCGCCTCGTTGTCGCCGGGGACCTCGACAAACTTCGTCGCCGCTGTTATCGCGGCTTCGCCGTAAGGAAAGATTGGAATCTCTTTTTCGCTCATCGTGACGTACAGCGCAGTTGAGGGCTTCCCATTCAGAGTGTAGCCGATCGGCAAAGCTGTCCGCTATCGGCGTTGAGGCAGGGGGGGCGGACCCCACAGCAAAGCTGAATGCGACTATCGCTTGCGCAGCTCCTCCAGTCGCGCCTTGATCTTCGTTTCCAGACCACGATCCACCGGTTCGTAGTAACGCCTGCCGCGCAGCTCATCCGGAAAGTAATTTTCACCCGCCGCATAGGCGTCTTCTTCGTCATGCGCATAGCGATAGTCCATGCCGTGACCGAGATCCTTCATCAACCTCGTGGGTGCGTTGCGCAAATGGAGCGGCACCTCCAGCGTACCGGATTCACGGGCATCCGCCATTGCCTGATTGAACGCAGCGTAGACGGCGTTGCTCTTCGGCACTGACGCGAGATAGACGACCGCCTGCGCGATCCCGAGCTCGCCTTCCGGCGACCCGAGACGCTCGTACACCTCCCAGGCGTCGAGCGTCAATTGCAGGGCGCGCGGATCTGCGTTACCGATGTCTTCAGCGGCCATGCGCACGACGCGACGCGCGATATAGCGCGGATCGCAACCGCCGTCCAGCATCCGGCACAACCAGTACAGCGCGGCGTCCGGATCAGAGCCGCGCACGGACTTGTGCAGTGCGGATATCTGGTCATAGAACAGGTCGCCGCCTTTATCGAAACGGCGCAGGCTCTGACTCGTCACCTCGCGCAGCGCCGCTTCGGTGATGACCTGCCGGCCGTCGACAGTTTCCGCAAAGTCAGCGGCGATCTCCAGCAGGTTCAGAGCGCGGCGCGCGTCACCATCTGCGGCAGCGGCGAGCGAATCACGCAACTCATCGTCGATCTCGACTTGATCGCCCACGCCATTGGTTTTGTCCGCCAGTGCGCGATCGACCACTTCACGAATTTCCGAGGCAGTGAGCGCCTTGAGCACATAAGTCCGCAGCCGCGACAGCAGGGCGTTGTTGAGCTCGAAGGACGGATTCTCGGTGGTCGCCCCAACGAAGAATACCGTGCCGTCCTCGACATGCGGCAGAAACGCATCCTGCTGCGCCTTGTTGAAGCGATGCGCCTCATCCACGAACAACACAGTCGCGCGTTGATACTGCTGCCGATAAACCCGCGCCTGATCGACTGCTGCGCGAATATCTTTCACGCCAGCCAACACCGCTGAGATACTGAGAAACTGCGCCCCGCAGGAATTCGCGATCAAGCGCGCCAGCGTGGTCTTGCCTGTTCCCGGGGGACCCCAAAACACCATCGAGTGCAGTTTGTCTTCCTCGATGGCGCGGCGTAAGGGTTTCCCTGTACCCATGATGTGGCTCTGACCGACAAACCCCGACAAGTCCAGCGGCCGCATACGGTCGGCCAGCGGCCGCGCAGCGGCTTCGGCTTCGACCTCGAACAAATCCTGCTCAGGTTTTGACATGTGAGACCCCATGTTGCCGGCAAGACACGCGTAGCTTACATTATAGTGAGCTGGAAGCCGTTCGATTGGTGCTCGACCCGGCCAGGACGTGGCGTATACGGATCTCGAATCGCGTCAATCGAATCTCCCGCCCTGCAGCAACCGCCAAGGGCTCTGCCAGAAATAAGTTTGCATTTCTTAGGCCCAGGCGCCCGTGTGGCAAGGCGCGAGGCAGGCGAATAGCCGGCTATTTAACTGCCGAAGCAACGCCGCCACGCGCGATGGATAGGCCTGAGAAATGTGAAGTTATTTCCGGCAGAGCCCTCAGGCCTTCCGAGTAGAGGAAAAAACCTTAACCTGCTTGTCGCCCAAAGTTGACGTCGCTACACTGGCGCCTGGTCCCACCCGGCGATGCCAGTGCAGCCGCAGCACGAAACCTCCGCAGATAATTCCTACGACGTTGTCATCATCGGCGGCGCGTTTGCGGGCGCAAGCACCGCGCTGCTGCTGCGGCGTGAGCTTCCCGAGGCGCGAATTCTCGTCGTCGAACGCAAGGCCAGCTTCGATCGCAAGGTCGGGGAGGCCACTGTCGAAGTATCGGCGAACTTTCTGCATCGCGTGCTGGGGCTCTACGACTACCTGTCGCGCGAACACTTGCCGAAGCATGGACTCAGATTCTGGTTCTCCGACCGGCCGGATCGTACTCTCGGCGAAATGACGGAGATCGGCAGCACGGAGATGCCACGGTTGCCGAGCTTTCAGCTCGACCGCTCCAGGCTCGACGAATCGCTGCTCGCAAGCGCCGCCGATGGAGATTGTGAGATCGCAAGGCCCGCTCGGGTATTGTCAGTCAAACACGACTGGCCCGCGAGCGAGGTGCGATTCACCGCAGGCGAAGACGAACGCACCGTCAGCGCGCGCTGGATAATCGACGCTTCGGGGCGCCGCACCTTTATCGCGCGCGAGCGCGGTGTGCATCAAACTGTGGAAGAGCATCCCACCGCCGCGGTGTGGGCGCGCTGGCACAATGCGCGCGATCTCGATTCTCCGACCGAGGCGTTGCCAGCGGTACACGCGAGCCGGCGTTTGGCTACCAATCACTTTTGCGGTTACGGCTGGTGGTGCTGGGTGATACCGCTGGCGGGCGGACAAACGAGCATTGGGCTCGTATACAACAAGGAGCTGTTCGATTTGCGCGGCGACGATGGTTTGCGTGAGCGTTACGAACGGTTTATCGCCGGTCAGCCGGGATTGCGTGAGATGCTGAACGGCGCGACCCTCGACGAGAGCGATTTTCATGCGTTCTCTCAACTACCGTACAGGACGACGCGCTACATGGACCGCGGCTGGGGTCTGGTCGGCGACGCCGCGTCTTTCATGGACCCTTACTACAGCCCCGGGCTCGATCACGCCGCTTTCTCGGTGTACGCGACTACACGTATCGTCGCCTCGGACATTGCCGGGCAACTCGACGATGCCACCCTCGGCAGCCGGATCGACGAGCACAACGATCAGTTCCTGCGCTCCTTCGATCGCTGGTTATCCGCCATCTATGTCGGCAAGTACGAGCTCATGGGCGATGCCGAGCTCACCCGCTGCGCTTTCCTCCTCGACACCTCACTCTATTATCTTGGTATTGTCGGACCGGTGTGCGCGGAC
>JBPCXK010000480.1:0-5438 GCA_051008635.1 Gammaproteobacteria bacterium | reverse complement strand
GTCATCCAGTGTGACCCGCAGGCGGCTGCGAACACGTTGTTCGAAAGTCAGCGTCAGTGTGGCAGTGGCGACGCCTCCCGGCAATCGCTCCGTCAGCTCCAGCATGGTCGTCGCCGCCGGCATTCAGAACAAAAAATAGCGCTGGGCCAGGGGCAGCTTATCCGCAGGCTCACAAGTCAGTAACTCACCATCGGCACGGACTTCGTAGGTCTGAGCGTCGACGTCGATGACGGGTTGCCAGTCATTCAGCACCATGTCCGCTTTTGTCACCTTGCGGCAATCGCGCGCGACGCCGATCTGCGATTGAAGTGAAAGCTGCTCGTGTACCCTGGCATCGAATCCGGCCCCGGACAGAAACGTCATACGTGTGGCGTGGCGAGCGCCACCGAACGCCGCGAACATCGGGCGATAGTGGACGGGCTGGGGCGTCGGGATAGAGGCGTTGGGGTCGCCCATGGGTGCGGCCACAATCATGCCGGACTTGATGATCAGACCCGGTTTCACGCCGAAGAATGCCGGTTTCCACAACACCAGATCCGCCAGCTTGTTGACTTCGACAGATCCGACTTCGTGCGCAATGCCGTGCGCAATTGCCGGGTTGATCGTGTATTTGGAGACGTATCGCCTCGCGCGAAGATTGTCCGCGCTCGCGGTGTCGTCCGACAAGGGCCCACGCTGCACCTTCATCTTGTGCGCCGTTTGCCAGGTTCGTGTGATGACCTCTCCGACCCGTCCCATGGCCTGGGAGTCCGACGCGATCATCGAGAACGCGCCAAGATCATGCAGGATATCTTCGGCCGCTATGGTTTCGCGCCGGATACGCGACTCGGCGAAAGCCACGTCTTCAGGTATCGCCGGTGACAGATGATGGCAAACCATCAACATATCCAGGTGCTCATCGACCGTGTTGACCGTGTATGGCCGCGTCGGGTTGGTCGACGACGGCAGCACATGGCCGTATCCCGCTGCCTTGATGATGTCCGGCGCATGCCCGCCACCGGCGCCTTCCGTGTGATAGGTATGAATGGTGCGCCCCTTCATTGCCGCCAGACTGTCTTCCACAAAACCCGATTCGTTCAGGGTGTCGGTGTGTATCGCCACTTGCACGTCGAACTGATCGGCTACGTTCAAACAGTTGTCTATGGTCGCTGGTGTCGTTCCCCAATCTTCGTGCAGTTTCAACCCCATGGCGCCAGCGGTAAGCTGCTCGGCAAGGGGCTGCGGTAACGCCGCGTTACCTTTGCCGAGAAAGCCGAGGTTCACGGGCATGGCATCCGCCGCCTGCAGCATGCGATGAATGTTCCACGGCCCTGGTGTACAGGTCGTGGCGTTCGTCCCCGTTGCCGGCCCCGTACCGCCGCCGAGCATGGTGGTTACGCCGGACATCAGCGCATCCTCGATCTGTTGAGGACATATGAAATGAATGTGCGCGTCGATGGCGCCGGCTGTGAGGATCTGCCCTTCACCGGCAATGGCTTCCGTCCCAGGGCCCACCACAATGTCGACACCGGGCTGTACGTCGGGATTGCCGGCTTTACCGATAGCGGCAATACGACCGTTTTTAATGCCGATGTCGGCCTTGACGATACCCCAATGATCCAGAATCAATGCGTTGGTAATCACGACATCGACTACCTCGGCCGAGGGACGTTGACTTTGTCCCATGCCGTCGCGAATGACCTTGCCGCCGCCGAACTTGACCTCTTCCCCGTAAATCGTGCGGTCATCCTCAACCTCAATAAACAACTCGGTATCGGCCAGCCGCACGCGATCCCCAGTGGTCGGGCCATACATATCTCCATACGCCTGCCGGCTGATCGACACCATCAATCTGCCTCCGGGTCCACTGGTCCCATTACCTCGCCACGAAAGCCATAAACGTGTCGCGCTCCAGCATAGGCCACCAATTCGACCTCCCGGGCCTGCCCGGGCTCGAATCGTACAGCCGTGCCGGCTGGAATGTTCAGTCGAAAACCACGTGTCGTCGCACGATCAAACCGCAACGCGGGATTCGTCTCGAAAAAGTGATAATGCGAGCCGATTTGAATCGGCCGGTCACCCGTGTTGGCCACGGAGACGACAACGGTTTGACGCCCGCTGTTCAGTTCGATGTCGCCGTGTGCTGGGAGTATCTCACCCGGTGTCATTGCTTTTCTGTCCTCCGCTGCGCTTATGTCCAGCCGGTAGTCACAGGATGGGATCGTGAACCGTAACCAGCTTCGTACCATCCGGGAACGTTGCTTCGACCTGCACTTCCTCGATCATCCCGGCCACGCCATCCATGACATCGTCGTGAGCCAGAACCGTGCGCCCATACTCCATTAGCTCGGCGACGCTTTTGCCGTCGCGCGCACCCTCCATGACCGCCGCGCTGATCAGCGCCACAGCTTCGGGATAGTTGAGTCTCAGCCCCCGCTCCTTGCGACGTTCAGCGAGCAAGGCAGCGGTAAACAGCAACAGCTTGTCTTTCTCTCGCGGACTCAGCTCCATTGTAAGTAATCCCCCTGACGTTCAGGTGAACCAGATCCGCGGTACGCTGAGGCGTCTGCCCATCGTGACCTTGCGCACGCAAGCCCACATGGACGTCAGCACGCGACGTGCGGTTTCTGTGGAATCGCCAAGATAACGCACCACCAGCAGATCTGCTATCAGCGTGACACCTATGGCGTAGTCAGCAGACGCCTGGTCGCGGCACTGTTGGGCCAGCGTGTGATTGGCGTTAGTCGCAACCATCAGGGCGGTTACGGCACGGCCGGCCATAAGCGAACGATGCCGGCGATTCGCAGGATGAAAAAGCTGACGTTCGACGAGCAGCGGATGGCGATCACGGTAGATAGACAACCGATTCTCAAACTCCCCGTGAGCGAAGACCTCGTCAATCACCGGGCGACCGAAGCAATGGATATCCCACATGAGCAACTGACTTTCACCGTGTAACTCGATGTGAGTGTCCAGCTTGACCCGCGCCCCCTGAAAGTAAATGTTCTCCTGCGGCAACCATTCCAACGTGGCTTCGGGCGCCAGCACCAGGCGCTGACTCTGGTGCGCAGTCGGTCCGGCGCTGCGGTAGAATTTCGCCGCAGCCGGTGTCGTCACGAGTGCGCTGGCGCCGTTGGCGGCGTCTACGTCGATGCTGAGTGTATCTCCGCCGACGACACCACCAGGCGGATGCAACAGGTAAACATGACAGACCTCACCCTCCGGATAGAACGGACGCTGTACGGCGAGCGGACCGTAACGATCGCGCTCGGCCAAAACGGTTCGTGATCCGCACGCGCGAAATCCGAGGCGCAGGCGTGCGTGCCATCCCCCGCTCTCGGCCTGTGTTTGCGCAACAGTCTTCATCTTCGGAGGGCCACATTCGGTGACAACCACGCCAACCTATGCAACAGGTAATACTAACAAGCCATGCACCGGCGGTGGGCGTAACAAGAGTAGGGCTGGACGCCGTAAGTCGTCAATCCACCGGCTCGATCTTGCTGCGAAGCAATTCCACAAAACGATCTGCGATCGGGTTCGGCGGCGCACGCAGTGCGCGATAAGCGTTGATGCTGTTTGGGAGCGGCATCGTCATCCCGGGGATTCGCACGAGTTCTCCTGCATCCAATCGCTCCTTGACCGATCGAGCCCAACCCAGCGCCATACCTTCACCCTTCTCGGCGACATCCAGACAGATCTGATACGAATTGAATACAAGCCCCTCGATCGGTGCGGGTTCTTTCAAGCGGAAAAACGCGAGAAAACTTCTCCAGTCGGGCCATTTCCGGCCAGGGTCCACCAGATGCAGAAGCGGCTGCTTGGCGATTTCGACCGGAACGATGGGCGACGGTAGCCGCGCGGCCAATTGCGGAGAGCAGACCGGGAAAATCACATCATCCGCGAGCGCCTCGATCGTAAATCGATCCTCTGCCCAGCGACCGCTCTGAAAACCGATGTCAAAGTCCTCATTGACAGCTTCGATAGGTTCCGACGATGCCAATACCCGAACCCGGAGGTCGGGATGCCGTCGCTGAAATTCTCCCAGGTGCGCGGCAATGAGCGTGCCGGCAATCGTTATGTCGGAGAAGATCGTCAGACTCTCGGTTCCCGATCCGCGCTTGCGAAGACGCTCCGCGGTAGAAGCAAGTTCGTTGAGCGATAAACGAACTGTGGCGGCGAGCGTTTCGCCATCGGCTGTTGGCACAACGTCATAGCGCCGGCGCTCGAAGAGCCGAAGTCCAAGATTCAGCTCGAGTTGTCGAACCTGGCGGCTGACACTTGCCTGAGAAAGCGCAAGTTCGTCCGCCGCCCGCGTGAAGCTTCGGAGGCGGAAGGCAGCCTCAAAAGCCACGAGCGTGCTGAGCGGTGGCAGGCGACGACGAAGTCTAGTCATGTGATAATCGAATATCTAAGAGTGAAAAACGCGCTTCTGCAGGCATTAAAGTGAAACTAAACTATCGGAATACGAATATCTAGCTCCAGCCGAAATGCACAAAAGAGAGGATAGCTGCAATGACAAGTGAACACGCGCTCGACGGTTTCGATATGACTCCCGCAACGCTCGAACGGGAGTGGGTCATCACAGTGGATACGCCGAACGGCGGCGTCCAGCCGGTGCTGGATGCGCTTGGAGAGGAGTTGCCTCTGGTGCAGGGGCCGTACGACAACTGTATGTTCGTGCGCGAGAGCGGTTACCAGCGGTTCCGGGCGCTCGAGGGTTCACACGCTGGCGCGGAAGGTACGGTCCAACAGACTCCGGCGTCCCAGATCGTCTTCTCGCTACCCCCCGATCAGGATCTGCTTCGCAGGGCCTTCGATGTGATCTTTGCGGTTCACGTGAATGAAGAGCCGACGATCAGGGTCGAGGAGGTATGGGGGTGTCGTTCCAAACTCCTCGATGACAAGGACAACCCCAACCGCTATTGGAACCGCCCGGATGCCGACAAGCTTCACGGCGATTCTGTCGAATGACGGAACCCGAGATGAGTGAACTGGCGAGCTACAAGGCCCAATCAGGCCGTTTCGTTCCCGTATGGACCCTGGAAATCCAAACGGTGCCAGATGACACGGATAAGATTCTCGACGCCGTAATGGACGTCCATCACTTGAGTTTCGGGCGCTACCGGCGCAACGCGAGTATCTCCGCAATCGGGAAGGAAACGGCCCAGCCCGAAGCCAACTCGACCACGACCACTCATGTGGAAGGGTTCACGGCTGGCGAAACCGAGACTTATCCCATGGTGGAGCTGAAGATCTCGATCGAGCGTGACCTGCAGGTGCTTGAAAAGGTCATGAATGCCATCCTCTACGTGCATCACTATGAAGAACCGGTGATTTTCATTCGCGAAGACTGGGCGAGCCGCGCGAACTATGATCCCCATAGCGATAACCCGAACAGGTGGTGGAATAACGGTCGGGGATTGCCGGATAAAGTCGAATGATCTGAGTTTAGCCCGCAT
>JBPCXK010000479.1:0-4595 GCA_051008635.1 Gammaproteobacteria bacterium | reverse complement strand
AGGCCAGAAAACCGCCTGCTTGTTCACCTCGAGTTTAAGCGGGCGTGCATCGCGGTTCCGGCTGCCATTCGGCAATCCATCTCTTTGCGCGCTCACATTGAAGGTGGTCACAGGCGTTGTATATGTGCTTGCAGGCGTTGTCAACCATCACGGGCGAGCGGTACCCGGCATCGCAATACGAGCTGATGATGCAGAGGTCTTGTCAAAGTTGGGCGCCTTATTAGTACCTTAACAGTGAAATCTTAGACAGAAAGACCAAGAATTTCTCGACCGGCTGTCGCGCCGGGGTGAGGCGGACTTTTCCACGCCTTGTCCACGGCCGCGCGCCTCAAACGCAGGCGTTGCGGTGGGCAAGGGGTGGTAAAGTCCGCCGTTGAGGGGGCACACGTTTTGGTTCCGGCTATGCCGGGTTAGGGAAGCCATGATCTGTCCCAAGAGCGAACATGGCGATAAGAACATCGGAAGAATCTCTGAGGCAGGCTGCCTGAGCATTCCTGACGCAATATACGGACCGGTGTACGGCGCCGAGCGGAGCCGGTTCAAAAGCCGGCAATCTTGTACCATCTTCGAGCCTCGTCGGGATCGCGCTCAACGCCTCGGCCGTGTTCGTACATCATGCCGAGCGCCGTTTGTGAACCAGCCAACCCGTGTTCGGCCGCGCGCCGGAACCACACGACAGCCTCCCGGTCATTGTTCTCGACGCAATCGCCGTCCATGTACATAAAGCCCATGCCGTGCTGCGCCAGGGCGTGACCCTGTTCGGCGGCAGTGCGCATCCACTTGAACGCCATCAATTCGTTGCGCACGGCGCCCAGACCGTTTTGATACATTATGGCGACCCGGTATTGCGCGTCCTGGTCACCCTGCTCGGCCAGTGGGGTGAGAAGTTGCATGGCGCGCGGGAAATGTTTGGCCTCGAACGCTGCGATGCCGCTGGTCAGTGCCATGTCGAAGTCATCGGGCATGTGATTGAACGCCACGAACTGTCCAAAGGGGCATCATTCTAGCCGTATTTTCACCTTGTGCGCTCATGAGATAGTATTCGACACAGCCCCAGGCGAAAAACTCAAGTGACGCAAATTTTGGTAGAGCACGATCCGTCGCCGATGAAGCTGGAGGTGATGGCCGTCGATAGCTGGCCGGTAGTGGACAAGCCGGTTTCGACATTCTCCCGTGACTATGAACAAACGCAGACATGCTATATCGCCGAGGGACATGCGCTCGTGAGTGCGGAAGGTGGTGAAGCCGTGGAGGTTGGCGAGGGAGATCTGGTGACGCTGATGCCGGGGCTTTCGTGCACGTGGGACATTCAATCAGCGATGAAAATACATTACTTGTGTGGATGAACGATACATAGATGACCGACGAAAATTACTACGACACAATAGATCGGCTGGAGAAGGCTGGCATCGATCGGGAATACATACAAGGCTGGATCGGCGGGTATCTCGGCAACCCCGCGCGCGAGGAGCAACGCCTCACCGATGCGTACACCGCCGGTTACGCTGACGGCGAGGCCAAATGCACGGATGCGGCGGAGACCTGGAAAGGATAGCGGGTTGGAGTCTTTGTGGCAGCCGCTTCAGCCGCGATTGCTGCTATCGGTTTTGCGGCCGAATAAGGGTGTCCATTACAGACGCAGGTTGGCCCTGAGCGCAGCGAAGCCCAACGAGCAGTTGCTCTGGATACCACTGCAAGTTGGGCTTCGCTTCACTCAGCACCAACCTACAGGTGCCGTCGTGGACTTTTGCGACACCACCTAACCGCATGAGTATCCCGGCCCCTCAGACTGTTTTCGACGTCCGCAGCAGGTTGGCCATGGCCTGGCGAATCTGCGTCACCGCTTCGGGCGCGTCTATCTCCATCACCTGATCGATCGCCCAGCGGTTGGTTTGGCCGTGCCCCATGACCCTTTGCACGTTGTGCCCGAACGCGCGTAGCGCCTGGTAGCCCGGGCCCTGCGCCGTGAACTGGGTGCCGGCATACTCGTCGGCGCGCGCGTTGAGCACTGCGACGAACTGTTCGCGGTGATCGCCCGTGCCCATGATCTCGAGCTGGTTTTGATGCAAACGCCGCGCGACATCGAGTCCCAGCGATGATATGAATCGCTCACGCTGTTCCTGCGCCATCTGTCCATGGGCGAGCCGGTCGGCGAGGTGCACCAGGAAGGCGAGGTACTCCTGAATCACGCCAACGCGTTGTGCATCGTCATCATAGACAAAGTCTTCCGCGTGCAGATTCTTCGCCGCATTGAGCGCGATACGCCACACAACAGCGCCCAGCGCAACCGCGTTGTCTTCGAGCGCGACCGCGCGGCCTTTGTTACGCCATTTGCTTCTGATTCTGCGCATGCCTGGGCTATTAGAAACGGAATCGGTCGTTGTTGGAATAGCGCTGCGCAAGGGCGCCCTGGCTGTCTCGAGTTCGACAAGTGTCCCACTATCTCCGCGATGGACGCAGCACGGTCTTTTCATGCGTCTGCCAGAATTTTTTCACGGATGCGATCTATGCAATTTTGTTCCTGTTTTCTTCGAATTCATATGCGCCTTTATTCCGCTTTCCCGACGAAATGTGGCTGAGGTGGAAAATTTTTCCAATCCACGCTGTCGCCGCGCGCACGAGGGCGACAAACGGCGCTGGACACCGCCGGCAGCTTGTTTCTACAGTGTGGTTTCGCGCCGATATCTACACAATCAGCAAGCTGAAAAGCGGGTGGATCGAGGATGAAAGAACACTACTACTTCAACAACGCCGGGACCACGTGGCCCAAGCCTGAAGTGGTCTACACGACTATGGATCGGTTTTTCCGCAACTACGGCGTCAATCCCGGCCGCAGCGGGGACGAGATGGCCATCGAGGCCGAACGAATGATTGTCGAGACACGCAGCCTTCTGGCGCAGTTTTTCAATTTCAGCGGTGACCCCAACCGTGTCGTGTTTACGCAGAATGCGACCGATTCGCTCAACATCGCGTTCTTCGGCTTACTCAAAGCCGGCGACCATGTCATAAGTACGTGCATAGAGCACAACTCGGTGTTGCGGCCGTTGCGTCATCTGGAGCGAGACCACGGCGTGCAGGTCACGTTTGTCGGGTGCGACGCGCAAGGCTATGTCGATCCTGATGACATTCGCAAAGCGCTCACGCCCAACACGCGCCTGGTGTCGGTCAACCACGCATCCAACGTGCTCGGCTCGATTCAGGATCTCGAGGCCATTGGGCGTATCACCGCGGAGCACGATGCGCTGTTGATGGTCGATACTTGCCAGACCGCAGGCATATTGCCGATCGACGTGGGCGCGCTTGGCATCGATATTCTCGTTTTCACCGGGCACAAGGGGTTGTTCGGTCCGATGGGAATCGGCGGCATGATCGTGGCCGACGATGTCGTTCTGCCGCCTATGCGTGTCGGCGGAACCGGTGTTGATTCCGAGCAACCCTTTCAACCGGAGGATTATCCCTATCATCTCGAAGCGGGCACGGTATGTTTGCCGGGCATCGCCGGCCTCAACGCCGCGCAAAAGTGGTTCGCCGAGCTCGGCCAGCAACAGCTGGGCCACAACGGTGTTTCGCATCAACAGGCTTGCCGCGCGGCGCTCGACCATATCTATCAGAAGGAAAAAGGGCACGGCGACACGCTCATGTCCGCGTTCCAGGACATGGGCGGCATCACCATCTACGGACCCACGGGCAACCGGCCGCGCGTGTCGACATTGTCCATCAACATCGGTGACAAACCTGCAGATCAGATGGGCGAAATGCTCGACGCCGATTACTATGTGTCGGTGCGTACGGGCCTGCACTGCGCGCCACTGGTGCACGAAGATCTGGGCACGGTGGGCCAAAAAGGCACGATCCGCTTTGCCGCGGGATACTTCACCGATGATGAAGACATTGCGCAGGCGATCGCCGGAGTGAAAGACCTGGCGGAGTACGCGTCGCGTTGACCTGACCTCCAGGAGGGCTCGATGACCCAGTACGACAAGGAGCTGGATGCGCGCGGTCTGAATTGCCCGATGCCTATTCTGCGGGCCAAAAAGGCGCTGAAGGACCTGCAATCCGGCCAGGTGTTGCGTATTCTCGCAACAGATCCGGGGTCCGTGAAAGACTTCGAATCGTTTTCCCGCCAGACCGGCAACGAGCTCTTGAGTTGGTCTGAAACCGACGGGGAATTTGACTATTTCTTAAAGAAAACAGGCTGACTCCCATCTTCCGGGCAGGCTGATGTTGTTTCGATATCCGCGTAGGGCGCAATAGCGCAGCGTGACTGCCCGAGGGATCTGGCCCATCGGTAATACGCTGACGCTATTGCGCCCTACGAACCAGGCGAGTCGTCCAGACGTCGTAGCAGGGTTTTGGCGCTATCATTGACTAGCCCGCATTTCTCACCAGGCCGGACCTCATTAGTGGGAACAACTATGATATTCAACATCTTGGCCTCTATGTACAGGTGGTGGCGGTGCGACACACTGTCCTATTTGGTTTTTGGAACAAGCAGGCAGCGCATCTTGGACGCGCGGCCTTGGACCATAGGGCCGGCTATGCTCCGGCGGCCGGGCGTCCAACATGCGCAGCCTGCTTGCCCCAAAATTCCAAAT
>JBPCXK010000478.1:0-4195 GCA_051008635.1 Gammaproteobacteria bacterium | reverse complement strand
GCATACGCTTTACCAGCAATCGCTCAAACATCAGGCCGAGTTTTTTATCGAGTATTTCGCGATCGATTTGCTGATGGACGAGGAGGGCGCCTGCTGCGGCGTCGTCGCCTGGGATCTTGCGACCGGTGAGCTGCATTGTTTCCGCGCACATACGGTGGTGCTCGCCACCGGCGGCTACGGACGCACATACTTTTCCTGCACCTCCGCTCATACCTGCACGGGCGACGGTAACGCCATGGTGTTGCGCGCCGGCAAGGCGCTGCAGGACATGGAGTTCGTGCAGTTTCATCCGACCGGTGTTTACGGCGCCGGGGTGTTGATCACCGAGGGCGCGCGCGGCGAAGGCGGTTATCTCACCAACAGCGAAGGCGAGCGCTTCATGGAACGCTACGCGCCCAACGCAAAGGATCTGGCGTCTCGCGATGTCGTGAGCCGCTCGATGACGATAGAGATCAATGAGGGTCGCGGCGTGGGCGAGGACCAGGACCACATCCATCTGCACCTCGAGCACCTTGGTGCGGACGTCATCGACGAGCGTTTGCCGGGCATCGCGAAATCGGCGCAGATCTTTGCCGGCGTCGATGTCACGCGCGACCCGATTCCGGTGCTGCCGACCGTGCACTACAACATGGGCGGCGTGCCAACCAACTATCATGGCGAGGTCGTCTGTCCGCAAAACGGGAATGCCGACGCTGTAGTGCCCGGTCTCATGGCGATCGGCGAGGCGGCGTGTGTGTCCGTGCACGGCGCCAACCGGCTGGGCTCGAACTCGCTGCTCGACATCGTCGTGTTCGGCAGGGCTGCGGCCAAACGTTGCGCGCAGGTGCTCACACCGGGCGCTGCTCACAAAACTTTGCCGGTTGGCGCCACCGATATGGTGCTGCAGCGCTTTGACGCTGTGCGATACAACAATGGCGGTACGTCTGCTGCGGCGTTGCGTGTGGAGCTGCAGAAAGCCATGCAGTCGCGCGCAGCGGTGTTCCGCACGGGCGAGACGCTGAGCGCTGGAGTGGAAAAAGTCCGCGGCGTATTCGACGGGTTCAGCGACGTGAGCGTCGGCGATCGTTCGATGATCTGGAACACCGATCTCGTGGAGACGCTCGAGCTCGGCAATCTTTTGTCACAGGCGGTCGTCACTATCGAATCCGCGCTCAATCGCACCGAGAGCCGCGGCGCACACGCGCGCGAGGACTATCCCGACCGCGACGACCAGAACTGGATGAAACACACTCTCGCAACCATCACCGACGACGGCGTCGTGGCGTTGGACTACCGTCCGGTACACATGCAAACGCTAAGCAACGAGGTGCAGGCGTTTCCACCCAAGGCGCGGGTTTACTGATCATGGCCGAGTTCCGCCTGCCCGCCAATTCCGTTGTCAGGACCGGAAAGACTTTCAATGCGCCGGCCGGCGCGAAGCGAATAAAACGTTTTGTAATCTATCGACACGACCCCGACAGCGGCGATAACCCGCGCACCGACACGTTCGAGGTTGATCTCGATACCTGCGGGCCGATGATGCTCGATGCGCTGATCAAGATCAAAGGCGAGATGGACTCCACGCTCACCTTCCGGCGTTCCTGCCGTGAAGGCATTTGCGGCTCCTGCGCCATGAACATCGACGGCGGCAACACGCTGGCATGCATCAAGAACATCGAGTCGGTCGAGGGAGAGGTCAGGATTTATCCGCTGCCGCACATGCCGGTGGTCAAGGATCTCGTGCCGGACCTCACGCGCTTTTATGCGCAGTACGCATCGACCAAGCCCTGGATGCGCACGCACACGCCCGCACCGCCCGACCGCGAGCGCCTGCAGTCAAAACAGGATCGCGAAAAACTCGAGGGCCTGGAAGAGTGCATCCTGTGCGCATGTTGCTCGACCAGTTGCCCGAGCTACTGGTGGAACGGCGACCGTTACCTTGGTCCCGCCGCGCTGTTGCAAGCCTACCGCTGGATTGCCGACAGCCGCGACGAGGCCACCGGTGAGAGGCTGGATGAGCTCGAAGATCCGTTCAAACTCTACCGCTGCCACACGATTATGAACTGCGCCAAGACCTGCCCCAAGGGCTTGAATCCGGCCAAAGCCATCGCCGAAGTCAAAAAGCTCATCGCGTTGCGGCGGATTTGATCTTTGATTCGTATGCAGTCGCTGCAGCAACTCAAATGGCGCTGCCGGCGCGGTACGAAAGAACTCGACTTGCTGGTGCGAGGTTTTCTCGATCGGCACTATGCGAATGCGCCGGCAGCTATGCAACGCGCCTTCGCGGATCTGCTCGAACGGCAAGACCCCGATTTGTACGATCTGCTAAGCGGCAACATCCCGCCGCCCGATCCGGATACAGCAGATGTCATCCGCACCATTCACAACGACGCTGCGCATTCGTCCTGAACGTTCGCTGATACTCGCAGCCACGCTCGTCGCATCACATGTCATGGCGCTGGCCGTACTGCTTGTTCTAAGCCTTCCTCTCGCGCTCCACCTCGCGCTGGCAGCGCTGGTGCTCACAAGTCTGGCGTTGGCATTGCGCACACACTGGTGGCGGCGGGGCGGGCGTGTCGTCGTGGAGGTTGTTTGGGAGAGCGGAGGTGAGTGGTTCGTTGTGCACGCCAGCGGCAAGAGAATGCGAGCCAGACTCGGCGCCGGCACTTTCGTCAATCGCTGGCTGACCATACTGGATTTACGTCTCGATGGAGGCGGTTCGCGCTCTGTGGTGTTGCTTCCAGACACGGTGAACCCGGACGCATTGCGCGTGTTGCGTGCGCGTCTTCAGATATCAACGCCGGACCGTCAGCAAGTATAACGGCTGCACCGTTTCCGGCGTGACGGAAACATTGGCGCGTCATGCCGAGAACGAGCCGGACTTCATCCGGGAGTGTATCCGGAATCCGCAACGGTTTGCAAAACACGACGGCGTGTTATGATGCACGGGATGTTAATGAAAGATCATACACGTGCATTTCTGCAACCGCGCCCGCAGAGTTTCGCCGACCTGATGGAACTCTACGAGACGAACTACATCTATTTTCGGCGCTTGTGTCCGGATTTGGGTGCGGTTGGCGGGCGCGCGGTCTCGCGCACGGACGGGGCGCTCGATCTACACATGGACATACTTGAACGCTGCCGCTATACGACCACTGTGCGTCTGACACACCATCTCTGCGGCCACGACGGCGGCGAGCGCTCCAGCCCAGACGTCCAATTGCGCGTGTACAACGATGCCCGCCAGGCTGAAATCCTGACGGGCAATGGTTGCGAGCAGGGCGATGACGGTTCCTGCTTGCTTCAGCGGTGGAGGTTGAACCGCTTTCTTGCCAAGTGGCTCGGCTATTGCCTGCACCAGGGGCATCGACTGAACGGCATCGAGGCGCCAGTCGAAGTCACCGGCGAGTTCATTTAAAAAGCGATGCCGGCGTAGAACATGCCAAGGCGCAGCGTGCATTCAATGCTCGCCAGCTCGATAGTGTCCTCGAGGTCGGCGTAGCTGTCGGTCACCACGTCGTTATCCATACGCCGGTGCAGCATTGGCCGAAGACAGACCCTACACCGGCAACGCGCGCACCAGCCTGCGCAACCTTCCGAGATGATCCCTGCGCGCGAGTTTGCCGTAGCGCAAACCGCAATACAGTTGCGTGATGCGGGTGACCGGCTCGGTGAGTTGCGGGTTCGCGCGAACGACGCGCGCCGCGTAGTCGCCCGGGCCTTCGTGAGCACGCCGCGCGACCCCGAGTTTTGCCAGGCGCGCGCAAAACTTCTCGTACACTTTGACCTCGGGCGGGACCACGTCGCTGCGCCGCCACAACGCCGCGGTGGCATAGGCGCCCGCGATGAACGCCAGACACACAAACATCGCGATCACCAAAGTGCGCCAAGTGGAATTGGCAAAGCCGAGCTTGCGCATCAGCGACAGTTGCTTGGCGGGGTCGAAAGCGATGACCCACTCGTTCCATCTGAAATTCACGGCATCCCAAACCATGCTGAGGCGGTTGAGCAGAAACAGGCTGCGCCGCACGCGGGCGAACAACGGGGCATCATCGCTGCCACTGATCATGGAATCGATGCCCGATTCCACACGATCCGGTGATACGGCAGCAGTCGGGTCCACACGGTGCCAACCTTCGCCTGGCAGCCAGACTTCGGCCCAGGCGTGCGCAGCGGCCGGGCGCACGAGCAAAGACTCGCCGAGCGGATGCCACTC
>JBPCXK010000477.1:0-3900 GCA_051008635.1 Gammaproteobacteria bacterium | reverse complement strand
CAAGTAGCGGCTTACTCCGTATCTTATGCAGAGTTCCCCTTCTCCCCCGATATACTGGATCAGCAACGTCAAATCGCGCGCGAGAACGCGGATAAAGCGGCTGCCCTGTTCCAGGAAAAGACAACCGCTGCCGATGTCGGTGTGGAATGGCGCTGCGAGGAAGGAAGGCTGATTCCGACACTGGGTCTTCACGCACGTCACGCCGATCTGACGATCGTGGGTCAGGACAACGCGGACGACCCTGATGTCACTACGATGAGGGCCAATGAAGTCGTCCTCGAATGCGGTCGCCCCGTATTGCTCACGCCTTACATCGGCACGAGCAAACCTATCGGCAAGCGGATACTCGTGGCCTGGAATGGAAGCAGAGAAGCCACGCGCGCGCTCAATGATGCAATCCCGATCATGAAACGGGCGCAGCTGGTGAAAGTGCTCGCCGTTAATCCCGACAAGAACACCGAAGGGCCAATACCCAGCGGCGACATCTGCTTGCACCTGGCGCGGCATGACATAGCGGCGGAGGCCGAGCAGGTGACCGCCAAGGATATGAATGTAGGCGACATATTGCTGTCGCGTGCTTCTGACTGGGATGTTGATCTGATCGTGATGGGTGCGTACGGCCATTCGCGATTTCGCGAAATCATTCTCGGTGGCGCCACCCGTCATCTGCTCCAACACATGACAGTGCCGACATTCGTGTCGCACTAGCGGGGGCTCCCTCAATCCCCCTTTGAAAAAGGGGAAAGGTCAAAGTGCCACTGTGTCGAGCGGCGATCGTTATCCGCTGGGCCGCGGGGGCCCCACCCTCCAGCCTGTTCATGCTTACAGCCACGCCTGCACACATCGGTGTTCGGCGACGAGGTCAACAAATCCGTCGTAATCGACCAAATCTATGCCGTCGACCAGCTGCTCTGCGTTCATGCCGCGCGCTTTCAAATCAGGCGCAAGAACATGCACGCTGTGTCTGGTCATGGCCTCTTTAACTTTACCTTCCAGCTGTGTTCCCGACACCGCCGCATACACCGCGTCTTCGATCAACAGTATTGCGCTACCGGGCTTTGCCAGCCGCAAACAGGTATCGAGACTGCTTTTCTCGAAAGGCGACTTATTGACAGTGTGCAGCACGGCTAGAAATTCAAAATGACATCCTGCTCGGCGATAAGGTCTGCCAGTGTCTCTGCGGACAGCACTTCGACCGGCACGACAAAATCATCCACACTCAGACCGCGGGCCTCCATCGACTCGCGTTCAACGTACAGCTTTTCGACGTCATACGTTTCCAGCGCGCGGTAGATCGGCGAGAAATTTTTCATCCCGGTAGCGGCCGTGTCCTGCTCTTTCTTGAGCTGATAGACGCCATCGTCGACGAACACCATGCTCACATCCTGATCGAATGCAGCCCCGATCAGGGCGACCTCGAGCCCCTCCAGCGCGTAGATCGTGCCGTAGGGAGGTCGACGGTTGATGTACATGAACTTCTTGACTACGCCACCCGGCGCGCCCTCTTCCTCCGTCACATCATCAGTCGTCCCGTTCATCGCGCTCAGTCCCCGAACGTCATTACGCGGTCCGCCAGCACGCCGGCTTCGACGAGCTGTCCCAAACCCGAGATGCGAAAACCAGGCGCAATGTTGTCCGCGTCCTTGCCATGACGTTTGGCCTCATCCGGATCGACGATGCCGCGCCGCTGCGCCGCTGCGACACACACGACCATGTCGAGATCGTGTTGCTCGGCCAGCTCCGTCCAGCGCCGCGTGATATTGCGGTCACCCTGGGGCGGTGTGGTCAGGCGCGTGCCGTTGTTGACGCCGTCGTGATAGAAAAACACACGCACAATTTCGTGACCCTTCGCCAGCGCGGCGGCGGTGAAATGGTATGCCGTGTCAGCCGCCTGGTGCGTGTACGGACCTTCATTCACGAGAATCGCAAACTTCATGACTACGCCTTCGTTAAACCCTCAAAAATTGCTCTTGGACGTCCGCAACAGAATCGGATCACCAACATATTCAACTTTCAAGATATGTTATCTTGCATCATTCGGCCGTCTTTTACCACGCCCATTTCCAAGCAGTTGTTCATAGAACGTGAGGTTATCCATTGCGCTCTACTTACTGCCGAAGCTGAGCCAGCCGTCCATCACAACGCAGGCTGTGAGGTCACCGGTCACATTGACTGCCGTGCGCGTCATATCGAGAATTCGGTCAACGCCAAGAATCAGTGCAATCCCTTCGGGCGGCACACCAATACTCTGCACGATAGTGGCCAGAATCACGATGCCAACTCCCGGTGTGCTGGGCGAGCCAATCGATGCCCCAACCGTGGTGACACTCAATAGCACGAGCTGTGCGAGCGTCAGGTCGATGCCGTACACCTGAGTCAGAAAAACCGCGGCGACCACTTGATAGAGCGCGGTGCCGTCCATATTGACCGTCGCTCCAAGGGGCACTATGAATTGAGATACCGCGCGGGATACGCCAAGCGATTCTTCGGCTGTTTTCATTGATCACGAGCGGTACGACGACCATTTGGATGAGTGCGAGAAACAGCCGACCGGGGAGTGCCAGCCACGCGGCGATGGTGTTGGCGGTTGTTTCTGGGACCAGGGCGCCACCCGAAGGGGACAGCGCAAGACCCACAGCAATACCGACCACCATCGCAACGAGTATCTGCGCCCACAAGCGTGTCCGAATGAGATAGTCGAGGCGCCTGACAAGCCGACGGTTCCCGGGCGGTCGTAGCGCTGTTGTGTGGTGTTGTTCCATCTCGGCGTGCTCGCTCAAGGATCTAACGCGCCGTCACCCATCATTTCCGGTGTCCAGGTAATCATTTAGTCCGATCCCAATCCCGATGCGTTTGTTGCGATGGTCATAATCAAGCAGGCTCTCACCGTATCCATCAAGGCCCAACCAACCACACGGCCGCTCATTTCGTGGCTTCAATCTAAATTGCGCATCGTCAGAGGGTGTCAGTTTTAACAGGCAGCAGTGCATGTCTGAAACTGTAGTAGAGAACCGGAATGACGACGAGTGTCAACAACGTCGAGATCATGATCCCAAAGATGAGCGATATCGCGAGCCCGTTGAAAATAGGATCGTCGAGAATAAAAAAGGCGCCCAGCATCGCCGCCAGTGCGGTAAGCACGATCGGCTTGGCGCGCACAGCGGCGGCGCGGATGACCGCGTTGTCGAGCTCACGACCAACGCGTTGTTCCTGAGTGATGAAGTCAACCAGCAAGATCGAGTTGCGAACGATGATGCCGGCCAGCGCAATCATGCCGATCATCGAGGTCGCGGTGAACTTGGCGCCGAGTAGTGCGTGGCCGGGCATGACGCCGATAACCGTCAAGGGTATCGGCGCCATGATGATGAGCGGTAAGAGATACGAGCGGAACTCTGCGACGACCAACAGATAAATCAGAACCAGACCAACCGAGTAGGCGATACCCATATCACGGAACGTCTCATAAGTGATTTGCCATTCGCCGTCCCACTTCAAGGAAAAATTGTAGTGGCTTTCCGGCTGACTGATGTAGCGCTGCTCGATGTCGTAGCTGTTCCCGGCAAACGCGTCGATTTGGCCCGACAAATCGAACATACCGTACAGGGGACTGTCGAGCCTCCCGGCCATGTTGGCAGTCACGAAGACAACCTGAAGTAAATCCTTGTGGTAGATCGCGTCGTTCCACTCGACTTGGCGCACGGTTGCGATTTCGGAAATCGGCACGCGCTGACCGGTTTGGCTGCGCACTTCGAGCGCGAGCAGGCTCGCCAGGTCTGCCTTGGAGGCCACAGGGACCTCGAGGCGCACCGGAATCGGGTATTTCTCGCGCGCCTGGTGAATGTAGGTCACGTCCTCGCCGCCCAACGCCATTTGCAGGGCGGAGGCAACGCGCTGCTGAGA
>JBPCXK010000476.1:0-4784 GCA_051008635.1 Gammaproteobacteria bacterium | reverse complement strand
ATCCCGCAGCAACCCCCTATCACCTGCACGCCATTGCGTACCCACTGCGCTGCCTGCTGAGAAAATTCCTCGACCGTGATGCTGTTGTCGACCGACTCGTCACGGTGCGTTGCCGTGTAGTCCGTTCTGTCCGCCTCCGGGTAGGCGGCGATCGGGCCCGACCAATGACGTTTGACGACAGGTATCGAGGCCGTGACTGCCGGGACCGTGGAATGGAAGATACAAACGACATCGGCGCCGGCCGACGCCAGGTCCTTCAGCCCGTCTTCAAGACGTTCCGCTGACGAGTAGCCAACACGAACCTCGGGGTCGCCTTGTTCCAGCCGCGCGCGGTAGCCCAACCACGTTGGCAGCCCGGTCTGCAGGCACGCATCCAGCACCCAGCGGCGCTGCGTCATCGAACCCGTGGACTCAGCCAGCAGCAGATCCACACCGGCGTCCGCCAGTATCTGCGCTTGCTCGCCAAGATTCATCCTCGCCTGCTCGGCCGTGATGCCAGAGCGCGGCCGCGAATAGCGATGCAGGGAGGCGGACTGCTCACCCTCGGTAACAATTCCGAAATTCGAGACCGAACCGGCAATGAATACGTCGCGCGTGGCGTGACGCGCTATGGCGTCCTGCGCCAACGATACCGCGCGCAGATTCAACTCCCGTGTCAAATCGCCCATGCCCAGCGGCTCCAGATTGTGGCGCGCCGACGAGTAAGTATTGGTCGTGATGATATCTACATCGCACTCGATATACCTTCGATGCATGTAGCGCACGGTATCCGGATGGGTTTCAAGCGCAACGGCGGCCCAGGCGGTGTTGTTCATGGGCACACCGTAACGTTGCAGTTGTGTCCCCACAGCACCGTCGAGGAGTATCACATCCTTGTGCGCCAATCGAGCGCCCAGTTTGTCGCCCGATTTCATCGCAGGCCCCCCAATCTATCTATTCTCATTCTGTCGCTACGCGAGATCCGATATGCGCATCGCTGCTGCCGCGGATATCGCTTGCAACGAGTGCATTCGATGGTAGATTATTTTTCACGCCAATAAAACACTTGCACCAGATGACAATTCTTTACCACCTGTCGGGATGACGTGGCCGCGCTCACTCCACGCCGAGGAATCAATAGGATGGGCCGCCACATGGCTGCGTTGCCGGCGCTGCCCGGCGCCGAGCCCGTAGTCAAGCTCGCCTCCAATGAAAATGCATTGGGGCCAAGTCCTTTGGCTGTCGAAGCCGCGAGAGAACAGGCCAACGCGATGCAGTGGTATCCGGAGGCGCCTGGCACCACACCGTTACAGGAGGCTATCGCGAACAGGTATGGGCTGGAGGCTGATCGTATCGTTGTCGGCCCCGGCTCCGACGAACTCTTGACCAGACTCATCCGTGGTTATCTACGCGAGGGCGACGAGCTCATCTTCAGTCGGCGTGGTTACGCGAAGTTCGCCAACTACGCTCATGCCGTGGATGCGACACCGGTACCCGTCGACGACACGCAGTTCGTCACCGACGTCGACCGGATCCTCGCGCACGTCACCCCGCGCACACACGTTGTCACAATAGCGAATCCGGATAACCCGTTGGGCACGTACGTCTCGGCACCGGACATTCGTCGTCTACATGCTGGCTTACCGGGCGATGTCTTGCTCATTCTGGACTCGGCTTACGCCGAGTATGTGACGGCATCTGACTACGAAGACGCGGCCGCACTCGCGAGCGAAGCGGAAAACGTTGTCATGACACGCACGTTCTCGAAGATCTACGGTCTGGCCGGCCTGCGGCTCGGTTGGGCATACGCCGCAACGGCCATCATCGACACGATGAGGCGCCTGTCCGCGACGTTCCCTGTCAGCGGCATCGCGCTGGCGGCGGGTGTCGCAGCGCTCGAGGATGTTCGGTACGCTGAAAACGTCAAGGTGCACACCGTGCGCTGGCGCGAAGCGTTGACACAATCGCTCGATGCCAGGGGACTGCGGGTCGTGCCGAGTCAAACCAATTTCGTGCTGGTGGATTTCGACGCGTCCGGCGAAACTGCCGATGAGGCTGAGCGATTCCTGCTGGCGAGGCGAATTATCGCGCGCCGATTCAACTCGCCCGGATTGCAAACCTGCCTGCGTATCACGATCGGACTGGAGCATGAGATGAGATCGCTGGTGGACGCGATTTCCGAGTTCATGGATCGATGAAAGGCAGGTCGATCATAGATGCCATAAAGGCGAGCGGCATCGAGTTCGTCGTGTCCGTCCCGGACATCGTGACGAGCGATGGCATCCTCTGGCCGCTTACGCGCGAGCCCGGCCTGCGCCTGATAAGAGTCTGCAAGGAGGACGAAGGGGTGTCGATATGCGCCGGTTTGTCCTACTGTGACAAACGCGCATTGCTGCTGATGCAGAACACCGGCCTGCTCGATTCACTGAACGCTATCCGTGCGATCGGGGTGGAATATCAACAACCCATCTGCATGATGGTCGGGCTGCAGGGCAAGGAACCGGATCTGGCGCCCACCGAATCGAAGCAGTACGCCGTGCGCGTCGTCGAGCCCATTCTCGACGTCATGGGGATCGAGCACATTCTGTTGCAGGACGAAACGGACGTTGCACGTATTGCGCCGGCGATAAATCGGGCTTATGAAACATCCCGGCCCTCGGTCACGCTCATCGGCCGCAGTCCAACTCGATGATGAAGCGCGATGCCTGCCTGAAAGTGCTGGCACGGCACTATACCGATCAGATAGTCGTCGCCGTCTATCAGGCCGCATTCGAATGGCGGCACATCAGACCCGATGCGTTGACCTACGTAGCGGTCGGCGCGATGGGTCAGGCCTCGTCGCACGCGCTCGGGCTCGCGCTCGGCAGACCCGATAAGCAAATCATCGTGCTGGACGGTGACGGCAGTCTGCTGATGAATCTGGGCACATTGGTAACGGTCGCCTCCGTAGCGCCCGCAAACCTCGTGCATTGCGTGTGCGAGAACGGCACGTATGAAGCCAACGGTGCTCATCCAACGCCGGGCTCGGGGCAAATCGACTTTGCGGGTCTGGCCAGTGCGGCCGGCTACGACAAAACCTTTACGTTCGATTCGCTCGATGATTTCGACGCTCGAATCGACAGCGTGCTCACGCAATCGGGGCCCGTTTTTGTTGACCTCAAAGTAGAGCCCGGCGAGACGTATCCCCAGGACTACAAGTGGGTACACAGCGCCGAGGTGCGCCAATCATTCAAAGAGCGCCTCAGAAAGAACTGAGTCCACACTCTAGCCCGCATTTCTCACCAAATAATAGAAAAGGCCGCGCTCTTATGGCATAACAGTTGAGAGAAAACTGGAATTTCACGGACTGGGCGCGCGGGCGGTAGTGGGTCGATTCGACGGTGGACGAATCAGTTCAGATGCTGGGGCGGTGCTGTTGCGCGAGGCCGAACGGCGCAGCGCGACCGTCAAGCGCCTGAGCGAGTGCTTTGTGGATCATCGAGACGAGCGGCGTATCGAGCACAGTGTTGGCTCGCTGGTGGGTCAACGGATCTATGGTCCGGCGTTGGGGTACGAGGATCTGAGCGACCATGATGTGCGGGCGGGTAACGATGGCCATGATAACGACTTCTATGCTTATTCATGACTACAGTCTGCCCGATACCGAGTCAACGTGACAGTACCCCCACAGGTGCAAAACGTACTGAGTGCATCTGGTTTCGGGAATGGCAGCGCTCGGTTGGAACAGCCATCGTTTCGGTGGACAAGTGGTCGCGCCCCAAGCGGCGTACTGAGTGGCCGTCAGGCAGCCTGCGCGCTTGGGTTCTGTAATCGCCGTTCTGCCTGTATCATTCCCTCGGCTCGAACGTCTGCGGGGAAAATAACGGATTCGTCATCGAGCAGCCTGTTAGCTGCGTTGATGGCGTCCTGGCGATCCTGGTGCTCGGTGCCGATAAGTAGCAGGCGCTCGAAATAAATTCCAGCCGCAACCTCGACACCTGTGGGCTGCAAGGTTTGGCTGATGCTGGTCCTAATAATCATTCCCAGGAGGTCTCAGTAGTTGTTGGCAAGGCGCGCGATTGTACCCGAACGCATACTGCTACACTACTGTCGCCGATGCGCGACACTTTGTTGATCGATTTAGGAGCCGAAACAAGGAGACCATGGCCGATTGTAAGCAACGAAGTCTGGGAAGTTTGCAAAATTGCCCGAGTCATGGAACTCACGTGATCGGTGAAAGCACTGCAGTTCTTTCCAGGGACCTCTGAGGAAGACTGGTCGGCCCACCGGCGGTGGCTTGCGGAGCAGGGGGCGTACAATCTTGGTTCGGACAGTTTAATCCTGCCGATGCAGAGCTACGTGGTTCGTACCTCAACATCATACGATACTCGTTGATACGTGCATTGGTAACGACAAGAGCCGCCCGAATCACCCGACATGGCACATGAAGTCGGATGACCACTACATGAGGAATCTCCAGTCGCCGGGGCTCACGTGCGCCGACATTGACTTTGTCTTGTGTACGCATCTGCATGGCGATCATGTTGGCTGGAATACAAGGCGGGTCGATGGCCGATGGGTGCCGACCTTTCCTAACGCCCAATATCTCATGTCAAAAAAGGAGCTCGACGTGTTCCGAGTCGAGGAACATCCCGCGGCTTCGCTCTCGCTTGTAGACAGTGTGCTTCCGGTTGTGGAGTCCGGCCAGGCAACATTGATCACCAGCGACTACTCGCTGGACGACGAGGTGTAGCTTGAATCTACGCCAGGACAGGTACTGTCAGAGGAACGCGAACTGGCCGATAAAACCCCGCAGTCTGTACATC
>JBPCXK010000475.1:0-7819 GCA_051008635.1 Gammaproteobacteria bacterium | reverse complement strand
ATGTAGTGGAGCTTTCTGATAGTCGTCATCAGTTGGCCTTCGTGTCAGTGCTTGTTGTAGATGTCGATCCCCATCTCCGATGCATACATGTCCTTCACCCGGCAGTCTTCGCACATCTTCAGCCGCTTCAGCGCGTCTTCGTTCTGGTACATCCAGTGATCTTTCAGCTTGCTGGTGATGCGCTCCATCATGGCGTTGGTCGCAAAGGGCTTGCCGCATACGACGCAACAGAACGGCGCTTCCTCGTTCAGAATTCTCGTCTCGTTGCGCAGCTCGGGCTTGTACAGCACACGTGGATTGCGCGTAATCGCGGTCTCCGGACAGGCCTTTTCACACAGGCCGCACTGCACGCAGTTCCACTCGATGAAGCGGAGTTGCGGTTTGTCCTTGCCGTCCATCAGCGCGGAGGACGGGCACACTGAGACGCAGCCCATGCATAGCGTGCAGGCCTCCTTGTTCACCTGAATCTCGCCGAATGGCGCGCCTTGCGGCAACGGCGCGCTGTCCGCAGGCGCCGGCGCATTGTGATACAGAAAGTCCAGCGCCAGGCGCAGATTGGTGCGCTTTTCGTTGACGGCCATGAAGGCGTCCGGCGGCAGATCCGGCTGCGGCGCCAGCTCGCCGAGGGCGGTGACGATTTGCTCGTCTGCAAGACCGGACAACAGCGCCAGGCGCGCCGGCGCGTGTCCCAAACCCTCGAGCACGGCATGCGCAAACTCGAGCTGCGCCTCGATTTCAGTCAGCACCGAGCGTGGTGTCTTCTCCACGGCGAGCAACGCCACGTGGCTAGCACCATAGGCCAGCGCGGCAAACCAGGCATCCATGCCGAGCGAACCCAGCTCTTCGATCTGGAACGGGATCACCGTCTCCGGAATGGCCGCACTGATGCGCGCCACCTGCTCCGCGCCGGCTTCTCTGTCGTAGAACAAGGCGCAAGCCCGCTCACCACCGGCGTCGCGATATGCCTTGAGCGCAAGCCGCACGTTCTCGAGCAGATCGCTGACCGTGGGATAAGCATAGCTGATCGCACCGGTCGGGCAGGCAGTCGCGCAACTGCCGCCACCCTGGCAAAGATAGGGATCGACCTCGATCATTTCTTTCAGCGATTTGATCGCGTCGGTCGGACAGGCATCCAAGCAGCGCGTGCAGCCCTCGACACCGCTGTTGCCGTGCGCGCAGATGGCGGGATCGTAATTGAAGTATTTCGGCTTCTCGAATTCGCCGACCATTTCGGGCAATTCTTCGAGCGCCGCGTTCAGCGCATGCGCATCCCCGCCCGGTGCGTAGTAGCCGGGTGGCCGCACCTCGGCATCGATCAGCGGCCGGCCGCCGAGATCGAGGACCATATCGAACGGCGCCTTGCCGCGGCCGGTCACTTCGGAGACTGTTCTTTCGCCGTTTGGCGTCATCACGGTGGCGACAAAGTTGCCGAGATGACCGGTCAGTTTGTCGATGAGCAGGAAAACGACGGCGTCATCGCGGTCTTGCCCGGGAGGCTCGCCGGTAATCACTACCGTGCAATTGAGCTTGCCCCTGAGACTCGCGGCCACGGGCTCGGCTTGCTTCAGGCTCTCGCCCACAATCAGCAAAGCACCCGCCGACTTGTATTCGAGGATGGCAGTGGGTTCGGCCTCGCGCGTGGCGCGGTCGAGCGCGGCGAGTCGCGCGCGGCCGTCAACGCCCGTTTGAGGAAGGTCGAGACTCATACGTTTTGTTTCGCGGTTTTGTCCTGTTCCGGCCCATCAGACTCGCCGGTTTCATCGTCATCTTCTGTCGCGTCTTCGACCTCCGAGGTATCCGTCTCGGCGACTTCCTCTGCGTCTTCCGGCAATTCTTCCTCTACGAGCTCTTCCGCTTCCTGCGCTTCCAGCTCGGCGCGCTTGCGTGCTTCGGCGCGTTCGCGTTGCATGCGCATGTCGGAGGTCACGACATCGCCCAGCGGCTCGAAAAACGTGTAGTCCTCGTCGTAGTCGTTCAGGCCATCGCGGATATTGAACTTCGGCAAATGGAAAAGCTTGCGCAGCGCAAGCCGTCGCAAACCTTCGCTGACTTTGGGTGACATAAAGGCGCTGTAGTCGCTGTTCTCGTCCAGCGACTCAATCGGCGGCATATCGGCGTCGGTGAGCTCCGGTTCTTCCTCGACCACTTCCTGCGTGACGATTGCCTGCGCGTCAGGCGCGTCCGGCTCTGGCAAGTTTTCTTCCGGCTCAACGAGCTCGCCGGATTTTGCCAGTGACTTGCGCTGCGACCAGCGACGCAGGAAGCCGTCGTCCTCGATCTCCTTGCGTTCCTCGAGTCTGTCTTTGGCGGTCATTTCGAATCTTCCGTCCAGTTCTGACGCTCGCGCTTTTTCCTCTCCGACGGTCTGTAGTGCTCGACCACGAACCGTTCGAGCCAGCGATAAACCTCCGGCGGCATGGCGACATCGAACACCGTATCGTCGCCTTCCTCATGCGCCCCCGCCTCGTCCGGATTGGCCGAGACAAGCACCGGCATAAGTCCACCGCCGTCCTCATCGTGCCGGCAGACCACGAACAGCGACGGCTTTTCGGCCACGAGATTGTACCAATAACTCTCGCAACCATCCTTGAACAGCTCGAGCACGAGCCCCGTCCACAGAAATTGCTGAACGCCATCCTCATCGCGAACCTGCGAGCGCTTCAGCGGCTCACCCGTGGCCCGCGCGCCGGCGACAACAACGCCGATCGCGTTCCACGCCGGAAAAGACCAACGCCCGCTTTGCCGGTGTTTGCATTCCATCATCACCGAGACCGGAATACGATCGGGCGCCAGCTCCGCTTGTTGTTCGGTTGTCATAATGGATAGATTATCACGGGCCGGGGGTTTAATAGTCTGCAAGGCGCCGATTGCGACAGTAATGACCAACTCATCACTTCAGTGGGCCAATTTGTCGCAATGGATAACGGGTTCGCGCTGCGGATGCCGGAATGTTTCTTGCCTAGCGGTGTAAAGTCGTTAATGATTGCCCGCATTCAGAGACAGCATGTAACAAAGATGAGTAACCCGGCACCACGCTACAAGCCCGAAATGACCCGCGCCGGTCTGACCCCGACGCACGCCGTGAACGCGCTCGACCAGTTCGGTGAGACGCGAGAAGTGCACGTCGCCGGCGAATCGCCGCTCACGCTGCGTGTCGACGACCGCGAGGTCGTGACGCTGATGACGCTCGGCACTTATCCCGAGGAGCTGGCGCTCGGCTACCTGCGTAACCAGCGCTTGATCGAGAGCATCGAAGACGTCAAATCCGTGGCCGTTGATTGGGACCGCGAGACCGTCAATGTCGAAACCCGCAAGGGCGAGGGCATCGTCGATTGGGAGGAGAAACTCTCCGGGCGCACGGTGACTACCGGCTGCGGTCAGGGCACGGTCTTCAGTTGCACGCTGGACAAGCTCTACGACCAGCGGCTGCCCGAAGTCAGGATCAAGCAATCCCTGCTTTATGCCCTGCTCGCCGAGATCAGGCAGTTCAACGAAATATACAAACAGGCCGGCGCGGTGCACGGCTGCGCGCTTTGCCACGGCACAAATATTCTCATGTTTGTCGAAGACGTGGGCCGTCACAACGCGGCGGACTCCATCGCGGGCAGGATGTGGCTCGAGCGCATCGAGGGCGAAGACAAAATCTTCTACACCACCGGACGGCTGACCTCCGAAATCGTCATGAAGGCGGCGCACATGGGCATCCCGGTGTTGCTGTCGCGCTCCGGTATTACGCACATGGGACTGGAGCTCGCCGTCGATCTTGGCGTGATGATGATCGCGCGCGCCAAGGGCAGCTCGTTTCTGGCGTACAACCTTGGCGAAAACATTGTCTTCGACGAGCAACCTCGCAAGCCTGCGCCCGCGCGAGTGCGGTAGACCCGCCGCCAACGCCTGCCACCCGCCTCGACACGGCGAACCTGAGCGCGTCATGACCGATCAGGACACGCCGAACTTCATGAACGTGCGGCAGGTCGCCGGATACCTGCAGCTCAACGAGAAGAAAGTCTACGCGCTGTTAAGCGAAGGCAAGATTCCCGCCACCAAGATCACCGGCAAGTGGATGTTTCCCCGCCACCTCGTCGACCAATGGATGATCGAGTCCAGCCATGGCGGCGTGTTCACCGACCGGCTCAACATCGTCGGCGGCGGCGACCTGCTCCTGCAGCGTGTCGCTACACTGATCACACAGGAAATGCAGGACAAAGCGCTGCTCAACTACAGCGCCACCGGCACGCAGCTCGGATTGTCGCTGCTCTCGCACCATCGCGCCGATGTGTGCCTCATCCACTGGGGTCCGCACGAAGAAAGCGCTCACCGCCATCCGGCGCTCATCCGGCGCTATGCGCAGCACCGACAATGGACGCTGGTGCGCATGGGCCGCCGGGAACAGGGATTACTGCTCACGCGCGATATCGATCCCGCCAGTGTGGAAACGCAAGCCCTCCTGGAACGCGAACTGCGCTGGGTGATGCGCCAGGAGGGTTCAGGGTCACAACGCTTTCTGCAGGAAAGCCTTGTCCGCGGCGGCTTCGTATCGGACGAGCTCGTCAGCAATCACCGCACGTTCTCCGAACGCGAAGCCGCCTCGCTCATCGCTGCAGGTTACGCCGACATTGCCCCGGGCGCGCGCAGCAGCGCGCAGGAGTTCGGCCTGAATTTCAAAAGCATCGGCTGGGAAGCGCTCGACTTCGTGCTCTACCGCGAGACGTACTTTCGCACCTTCTTTAGAACGGTGTTGGAGCGTCTGGGAAGTGATGAGGTAACAGGCATTGTTACCGCACTCGGCGGGTATGACCTGGGTGATCTGGGGAGGATGATATGGTCGGAGTGAGTCGGTAACGAAGCAGGACGTCTGCTGGGAACTCAGGTTGGATGCAACCCCAGGACCTCAAACACCGGATTCGTCTTGAGCTGCGCTGTGATGGCCTTCTCGAGGCGGCTGATCTGCGCGCTGAGCTCACGCGCCAGCGGCCTAGTCTGCACCACAGCCGTAAATTCAGGGCTCGCGCAACGCCCGAATCTTTTCGCGAAAAGTGCGGATCAGCGCGGTGCGCCCCAACGTTGTGCTCTGCATAAGACTTTCGGCGATGACCGTACGGGTAACTAACGGAAACACAGCACTGGTCTCGGACTCGATGTAGTGATCGACGGTGAGCTGATGGATACAAAAACGTCGCCCATCATAACGCCAGATCTCCGGTACGCCGACCTCGGCATAGAGCGGGAACTTTTCAAGTGAACCGTTCGTGATGTCAATCTCCACGATCAAATCAGGTGGCGGATCAATCGTTAAGTCCGGCGTGTTTTTCCCTCTGATCCGAGACTCATTTTGAACATAAAAACAGGAATCCGGCTCAAAGCCACGCGCCAAATCTTCGCGCTTGAAAGTCGTTGAGCCAAGGCTTTCGATGTCGATGTCGAGTTCTTCTGCTACGAGGTCAATCAGCAAGGCAAGAAGGCGGTTGGCCCGTTCATGCTCGGCAGACGGGCTCATAATTTCGAGGGTTCCTCGGTCGTAGTAAAGTCGTGGAGAACTCTGATCGATGAGGTCGGCAAGTAGCTTTTCATAGGTTTCCCAGCTCACCGAACGCACTACGACTTGCTGCTCATAAACAGGTTGATCATGTTTGGCGTTTTGAATCGAGACTGACGATGGCATGTTTGAGCTTCTCAATAATGGGGTCAAACCAACGTATTCATCCCGGATAGTACAGGAAGCCCAGAAATTTGACATTGTCACATTGGCGAGTCTGCCACCTGTGGCATAGTGTCCTAATTCTCGTTGCCGACCGATTGAGTGAATGACGCCGTTCGACGCGGCATTGTTGACGCCCCTTCGTCATATGACTTACGATAATCGTCAAATGACAAAAAGCGGGACCTCAATGAGCTTCCTGAGCCAGTACCAGTCACCCGAGACCCTCCCGGGTAACGAGGCGGTGCGTCTCGCTATGCTACTCAAGATACAAAAACCCTCGAAGATGGACGATTTGAGCCTGGCTGACAGCGTGGCGCGCGGACTGTCACTGAAAAGCGTCGATGCAATCAGTAGTTTCCTCAATACACTGTTCCCCAGGGCGATATATAAAATCGTATCTGAGCCAACATTGCGCAGGGCACGCAAGAGAAAGCAACATAAATTGACGCGCGAGACGAGCGAGCGCGTTTACGAGATCAGCCGCGTCATCGATCAGGCCGCCCGAGTATTTCATGGCGACACAGGACGGATACGACGATTTATGGTCCGCCCTAATGCATTGCTGGAAGGCAAAACACCGTTTGAAGTCGCCAGCTCCTCCTCCGCCGGGACGAACGCTGTTGTCCATCTCTTAATGGAGGCGCAAGCAGGCGTTGCTGTGTGAGTTCGCCCCGCACGTTAGCGGAGCCACTCAGAACATACCGAATCGGAGACGGCAAGGGCACGTATCCTGTTTATAGCGCGGAAGGCGCAAGGCTGGCCACCGGACGATGGAATACGACGGGGCAGGCCGTCATTTACACTTCCGAACACCATTCAACGGCTGTTCTCGAGAAACTGGTGCGCCTGGGTGAGATGCCACCCAACCAGCACTACATCGAAGTTACCATTCCCACCGGCATTTGCTACGAAGAGATCGCTGACGCTACTGTTCCCGGCTGGTACGAAAAAAACTGTTTGTCCGCGCGCGCCTATGGCGCCCGATGGTACCGCGAGCAGCGGTCTGCAATTCTTATCGTGCCGTCGGTAGTCGCTCGGCTGGACATGAACGTCCTCATCAACACCCAGCACAAACAGTTTTCACGCATCAAGGCCAGTCGTGAACGGGCCATCTGGTGGGATGATCGATTGTTTGCTCGGACGTGAGTTTTTGGCGCACTATCTTTGATTCTGCTGCTGATTTGCTTGGTTTTGAACGGCTCGCAACGACGTTCATGACCCGATGAAGCCTGTCGACGCCTTGCATCATGGATCAATGTCTGCAGATCGCCACCATATGATTTGACTGGATGGAATCAATGGAACGTCCGGGAAGTGACGAGGGAAGGCATTGTTACTGCACTCGGCGCGTATGAGCTCGGCGATTTGGGGAAGATGATCTGGTGCGGAGTGAACCGCAGCTTGCTATTCCGGAGGCAGCCGCTGTTGTCTGGTTGCGGAAATTTCCATGAATGCCTCAATACGAATTACGCGTCGATCAATATCCCTCACGTCGCTGTCCAGGCGCTCGATTTTTCGACCCAGCTCGAGGACACGCTCGTTCAGCACGAGACCAGCGCGCATCGCATCAACCAACCTATCCTTCCAGGCCATGCCTGTGCTTCTGAAGCCGCGCGTGGGTGTTGTCCAGTTTTCGGTCCAGTTGATCCAGGTATGCGATTGTCTCTTTCTGCGAGACGATCAATGCCTCGGCCAAGGCCTCCAGCGTAGCGTCATCGTCCGCCGCCTCGGGGTCATAAGCCAGCAGGGCGCGCCGCACGATTTCACCGAAAGAAATCTCGTCTTTTGCCGCCAGCGCTTCCGCACGGCGGATCAGGCTCGGCTCCATCAGGACATGTTTGCGCTCCTTGCGCTCACCGCTCTGGTTGATCTGTTCCTGAATAGTGGCCATCAAGTTTCCTCGCCCGCTATATTTTGCATTGCGCCATTGTAGCATGCATGTGCGGCACATGCGCGGAGCGTAGATATCAACTAGCCCGCATATCTCATCACGGGGCGAGATGATCGCGCAGAGATTTGAATTCACAAGGCATTTTCTGATCGAGCGGAATACGGGCTGTATTTCCGAGTGAAGAAAATTCGTTGTGGATTCAAAGATCAAGCCAGCGCCGTCATCGT
>JBPCXK010000474.1:0-6063 GCA_051008635.1 Gammaproteobacteria bacterium | reverse complement strand
TCGGGATCGTCGGCGCATCCGGTGCGGGTAAGTCGACGCTGCTCGGTCTGCTCGCCGGTCTCGACACGCCGAGCGAGGGCCACGCCTATCTGCTGGGACAAAATCTTGGTGGGCTCGACGAGGACGGCCGCGCCGCGCTGCGGCAGGGGCGCGTCGGTTTTGTATTTCAGTCCTTCCAGCTTTTGCCAGGGCTGACCGCGCTCGAGAATGTCATGCTGCCGCTGGAGCTCAACGGCGCAGGACGCAAGTCCCGCGAGCACGCGCGCGAGAGTCTGGAGCGCGTGGGCCTGAGCGCTCGCTCAGGCCACTATCCGCATCAGCTTTCCGGCGGCGAGCAGCAACGGGTTGCGATTGCGCGTGCGTTTGCGCCGCGCCCGGCGGTGCTGTTTGCCGACGAGCCAACCGGCAATCTCGACGAGGCGACCGGACACAAGGTCATCGATCTGATGTTTTCCTTGCGCGACGAGTTCGAGACCACGTTGGTGCTCGTGACGCATGACATCGCGCTCACCCGGCAGTGCGACCGCATGTATCGCCTCAGCGCCGGGCAAGTGGAAGACTCCGCGTGAAGGCGTGGCGTATTGCCCTGCGCACACTCGGCCGCGACTGGCGCGGCGGCGAGTTACGCATTCTGGCGGCGTCTTTGATTGTCGCTGTTGCCGCCGTGACCGCCGTTGGTTTTTTTACTGATCGGGTGCAGCAGGCGATGGAGTTGAAAGCGGTCGAGTTACTGGCCGGGGATCTGGTGCTCGAATCGAGCGAGGCGCCACGCACGCAGATCATCGATGAGGCGCGCGGGCGTAATCTCAAAACTGCGCGAACCGTATCTTTTCCAAGTGTCGTGTTGTTTGGCGACGAGACGCAGCTCGTGCAGGTCAAGGCGGCGGATCCGGCTTACCCCCTGCGCGGCGTGCTGGGGGTTAGCGATACCGCCTCGGGAGCGAGCGTGGAGACCGCGGATATACCCGCGCCCGGAAAAGTGTGGATCGAACCGCGACTGGCGAACCGCCTGGCGCTCGAGGTTGGGCAAACTCTAACTCTCGGCGAGCGCACGTTCAGCGTCGACAAGTTGCTCACTTACGAGCCCGATCGCGGCGCGAATATATTCCGCCTCGCGCCGCGCGTGTTGCTCAACTGGGCGGATCTGGAATCGACTGGGCTCGTTACGCCGCAAAGCCGTGTTCACTATCACCTGATTTTTGCCGGTAGCGCCGGTGACGTCGCGAACTTTCGGGAATGGCTGCAGGACCGCATCTTGCCCGGCGAAAACATCGAGGACATTCGTAACGCGCGTTCCGAGATGCGCACGGCCATCGAGCGGTCGGAGCAATATCTCGGGCTGGCCGCACTCGTTGCGGTGCTGGTAGCCGGCGCGGCCATCGCGCTCGCCAGCCGTAACTACGCGGAGCGTCAGGCGGACGCCGGCGCGCTCATGCGCTCGCTGGGCGCGAGTCAGTCGGTGGTGTTTGTGGTGTATGCGTCGCGGCTGCTCTCGGTCGGGCTCTTTGCAAGTTTCGTTGGATGCCTCGCGGGTTATCTGGCGCAGACCGGGCTGGCCGCTCTGCTGCAAGGTTGGTTTGTGGATGCGTTGCCGCTGACGGGCTGGCGGCCAGTGTGGCTTGGCGTGTCGACCGGCTTGATCGCGCTCGCCGGATTCGGACTCGCACCCATACTTCGTTTGCGCGAAGTGCCGCCGCTGAAGGTGTTACGGCGCGAGCTCGGGGCGCCGCCGCCTGCCGCATGGGTGACAGTGTGCTTCGCGTTGGCGGCCTTGGCGGCGTTGTTGTTGTTGCATGCGCCCGACCCGAAGGAGGCCGCCATGATTCTCGGCGGCGCGTTAGCGCTTATTGCCGTGCTGTGGCTTATCGCCTTGTTGTTCGTGCGCGTGATCAACCGTATGCCGCAGGCTGCGGGTTTGGCGTGGCGCTACGGCATCAACCGTTTGCAACGCAACATCGGCAGCAGCGTGTTGCAGATCGTGTGTTACAGCCTTGGCATAACGGCCTTGTTGATATTGGTCATCACGCGTGTGGACTTGCTTTCTGAGTGGCGGGGGAGGATGTCGCCGGAAGCGCCGAATCATTTCCTGATCAACGTGCAACCCGACGAAGTCGAATCCCTGCGCCAGTTGTTCGTGGCGCACGGGCAAGCTGCGCCAACGTTTTATCCCATGGTGCGCGGCCGCCTGCTGGCGATCAACGATCGCGAGATTAACGCCGAGAGTTATTCCAATCCGCGCGCACAGCGTCTTGTCGATCGCGAATTCAATCTGTCCTGGGCCACGGCCATGCAGGCCGACAACAAAATCGTCGCCGGCAAATGGTGGAGCGGTGACCAGCAGGCGCGGGCCTTTTCAGTGGAAGCCGGAATCGCAGAGACCCTCGGGATCGAGCTCGGTGACACGCTGAGATATGTAGTCGGCGGCAGCGAGCTGGTCGCGCCAGTGACCAATCTGCGCGAGGTCGAGTGGGACACGTTCAACGTGAATTTCTTTGTGATTGCCACGCCGGCCGCGCTGGCGGATCAGCCTGCCACGTACGTCACCAGCTTTTATCTCCCCGCCGGCGAGAGCCAGACGCAGAATCACTTCAGCGTGGAGCTGACTCGCCAGTTCCCGAGCGTCACGGTCTTCGATGTGCGCGCGGTCATGGCGCAGGTGCGCGCAATCATGGATCGCGCCTCGCTCGCCATAGAGTATGTATTTTTGTTTACGCTCGCCGCCGGCGTCATGGTGATGTTCGCGGCGATCCAGGCGAGTCAACGCGAACGCAGACGCGAGACTGCCTTGTTACGCGCGTTGGGGGCGAACCGCGGACAGGTCATGACCGCATTGATAAGCGAGTTCTCGCTTCTGGGCGTGCTCGCCGGTTTGCTCGCCACGGTCGCGGCCAGCGTTTCGGGGTATTTGCTGGCCACACAGGTGTTTGAAATCACTTACCGGCTGAATTTGTGGCTGTGGGTGTGGGGTCTCGGCGGTGGGGCGCTCGGGATCGGTCTGGCGGGCCTTGCCGGAACCTGGCGCCTCCTCAATCAAAGCCCGATGTTGACCCTACGCCATACCTGAGGGTCCATGAGATATACGGCGCGAAAGTGCCGATGGGCGGAATTATTTTCCTCAAGCAATCGATTATTTTCTACAATCAGTTCCTAAGCAGCGTATTCCATTGTTACAAAAAGGCTTGAATGTTTTCGGCCTTGCCGCTCGACAGATCCGCAGTCATGTACAAACGCAGAAAAGGGGAACGCCGCCAATGGACGCCCGTCAAGTTCCCATTGGTCGATAACAATAACAATGTCATCACACAGAACCGCCGCCGCAATCTCGATCGGCGTTCCGCTTCGATGCGCTTGACGCTGACGCTGACTTACCGCAACGAGCCCCGCGAGTTCGCCGCCAACCTGTCCGTGATTACCGTGGGGCGCAGCGCCGAGTGCGATCTGACTATCAACAACTCGCAAACCTCGCGCGTACACGCGAAGATCGAGCGGCGTGGTGATGTGTTTGTGATCACCGATTCAAGCCGCAACGGCACGTACGTGAAGAACGACGACGAGGAATGGATGCACGTCGAAGATGGCGCCGAAAAAATCATCTGGGGGAAAGGTGTCATCAGCCTGGGACGGAGGCCGGATGCCGAGAAAGAGGAGTGGATTCACTACGTGACCAGTGAGGCGGACGCAGCTGCCGCCGCGACTCAATGACATCGCAACGCTGCGCTTTACGGCGATAAAAGGTGTTATAAATCAATCGTGTATAATACACGGCGTATTGACCCGGCGAAACGCCGATGCTTTTGAACCACGCCCGCCCGGACCTGGGCTTGTTACAGGATCCGTATTTGAAGCATCGCTTAATCCAGTCCCGGCGACGGCGTGGGTTGAGGGGGAGAGAGGCTTTCTTAGTCGGTGCCCTTGATGTTCGCCACCGGATACATCCGATGCGCGACTTTAGCGATGCCTTGTTGCTCCAGCACAGCGAGCACTTCATCGAGATCCTTGTAGACGTGACCGCATTCGTCGAGCGGGGTGCGCTTCGTATTGCCGACGATACCCTTGATTTCAACGCCACCGAGCATGCGAGAGACTTCACGCATTTCGGTGTCGATGTCGTCATGGCGTTCGGCAAGCGAACGCTTGGCCTGACCGCGGCCAATCACACGGCCTGAGCCGTGGTTCACGGAACACGCCGAGTTGTAGGCGCCTGCCTTCGGATACAGAATCGCCGCACCGTGCAGCATCGATCCAGGCACGAGACACGGATGTCCGCTCGCCTCCCACTTCGTTCCCGCAAGATCGGGGTGACCCGCCGGGAACGCGCGCGTCGCGCCTTTACGATGCACTAAGCCGCGCTTGCTCGTGCCGTCTGGCAGCACCAGCGTTTCTTCCTGCACCAGGTTGTGCGAAATCTCGTAGAAGACCTCCCCGGTGACCCTGAAGACATTTTCGAGCGCGCGTTGCACACCGCGCACGATGATGTGCCGGTTGGCAACAGCGTAGTTAGCCGCCGAGTTGTGGTGCGCCCAGTACTCCTTGCCCAGTGGCTCGTCCGCGCGCAACCATGATTCCTCGCGGCGGTTTTTCGCCAGACCGCGGACTTCGGCGCCGGCGTAGAAATAATGGTTCGCGGTTTGCCAGCCGTAACCACGGCTGCCGCAATGAATCATCACCCACACCGAACCGTCGTCACGATCCACCTGCATTTCGACGAAATGATTACCGCCACCGACAGAGCCGAGCTGCGGCGCCGCCTTGTTACGCGCGCGGTCGATCCGTTCCGTGTCGAGCACGGACTCGTCAACGCCGATGAACTGGCGTTCGCACACATCCGCGCGAACGCCCAGCGCTTTTGCGCCGTGGCGGAAGATTTCTTCCACCTTGCTTTCCGCGATACGCGGCATGTGCTTCGGGCGGTTGCTGCCGATCCCTGTCGCAATACGCAGCTCGACATCGTCGATCCAGCGCGCGCGCTTGTCCCAATCGGCCACATCGCTTGCGTGGAGGCCGGGAACTTTCAGATAAATCACGCCGCATGAGATGTCATAGCCGCTACCGGCCTGGATGATGACATCCTCGGTCACGGCGACCCCGCCCACGGGAATGCCGTAGCCCAGATGCGTATCGGGCATGAGGTAAAGCCCGATGATGCCGGGATAGGCCGCGGCCTGCGCCGCCTGACGCCACAGCGCCTCATCGGTTTGCGCGTACAGCGAATCCGACAAAAACGCATGTACCTCGGCCTGCATGTTGCCGACTCGTGGCAACACGTAATGTCCGCCGTCGATGCGCTCGATTTGTTGCATGTAGGACATGGCAGTTCTCACTGTAGTCGCTTTTCGATTGTTGGCAAGGGTAACCGTTTTGCGGGCCGTGATTGCTGCTTGACAATGCGCGATTTGCTGATGATTGGCGTGGTGGACAGAAGACAGGGCTGCTGCTAAGACGCAGTCTGCTGTACTCTGAAATGGTAGCCGCCCCGAGATTCGAACTCGGAAACGCCTGAGTCTGAGTCAGGCAGGTATGCCAATTCCCGTCAGACGGCCCAAACGGTAAATATGCTCAGTGGCTCGGCGCCCAGGGTTCGAACCTGGATTTCGAGATTCAAAGTCTCGCGTCCTGCCAGTTAGACGAGCGCCGAATGGTTGGCACGGCGTGCACGATTCGAACGTGCGTCCCCGACTTTCGCAGAGTCGAACTTTAATCCACTGAGCTAACGCCGCATTTGGTAGCACGAGACGGAATCGAACCGTCGGTCTCCGCTTTGTAAGAGCGGCGCTGTGCCAATTGAGCTATCGTGCTGATGGATGGTAGTGAGGGCTGGAGTCGAACCAGCAAGCGCGGGGTTATGAGCCCCGCCTGAAAGCCGCTTCCCTCACTATTGCCATGAATTGGAGCGAACAGTGGAGTTCGAATCCACGACCTCGACGATGGCACCGTCGCGCTCTGCCGTCTGAGCTATGTCCGCTGTGGTTGCGACTGGTAGGCCCTGAGAGAATCGAACTCCCGTCTGCGGGTTAAAAGCCCGCTGCACGGCCACTATGCCAAGAGCCTAGAACTGATTGGTAT
>JBPCXK010000473.1:0-3589 GCA_051008635.1 Gammaproteobacteria bacterium | reverse complement strand
GCCGTTATCACCCGAGGCAGGAGCCGTATGCGGGAATTCCGCACGTACGGATCTGTGCGGGGGGCGCCCCGTGAGGGGCGTTCCTACCGCGACTAGTGTTTCGCCACACACGTCACTCTTCTTCGGCGCTCAGTACGGAGGCCACCACCTGATACTCGTGCTCGCTTAGCTGCAGGCGGATCAGCGCATTGGCTGCGGACATTCTGACGAACGAGGGCTCTGCGGGATTTTCCGCCAATTCGAACAACCTGGCTCGCTGCCCGGACGAGAGGCTAAGCTCAGCGAGCGCATCAATACCGGCGGCGCGAACCCAGGGGTCGCTATCGTTGAGTACCTCGACTGAAGTCCTTACGAACGCATCGCTGTCAGGTTCCCATGCCGCTAACTGGTAGATTGCCGACGCGCGCACCCTGGCATCGGCGTTTGACTGCGCCATCTCACTCAGGAGCGCGACAATCTCTTCGCGTTCCGCAGGCGGCACTAACGTGGGGCTCAACCCCTGGGCTACCGCCAACTGCGCCTCCGGCGCGCGCTCCGTCCAGCCGACGTCCAGCAGACGCCTGCGCACCAGGGGATCGCTCGCGCTATCCATATGAGCGAGTAGCGTCAGGCCGTCGTTTCGATCTGACAGTCTGGCTGAGTCAGTTAAGTCGAGAGCCGTATCGCGCACCTTCGTCTTGAGAGCCTCGCCGGCGAAAAGACCGACGTCCGTCAGCAATTCGTGAAGGTACTCTCGCTGCGGCCATTCTCGGTCAAACAATTCATCCAATAAGCTAAAGTCGCCCTCGAGCAGGGGTGTGAGCTGCTCGGCAATGCGGACAGCATCAGACATTGGATCCTCGCGCGACAGATAGTCATCAATCAGGCGAACCAGTTCCGTCCGCGGCATTTCGGCGGCATCTTCGCTATCAATCGAATCGGCGTTGGTGGGGGCAAGCGCATTGCCATCAACCGTGTCGAGCGGTTCAGCACCTTCGGCCAGTGACTCTGGCGCAACCTCACGGGCAGGTTCCGCCCTATCGTGAGCTACGAGCGCGACGGGACTCCCCTGGCCGTTGCCCGCGCCCGGGCTAACGGCAACACATTGTGACCCCCGGTCCGCGCTGACAGGCCTCGCCGTCTCGCCCTGCGGGGGTAACAGCGGGCGCGCCAACAGGCCCAATGCTGCGCCGGTACAGAACACCGCTGTAGTAGCCAGCCGTCGACTCTCAAAGGGAAGCGTCATGGCCATCCGTCATCCCGGGCGTTGTGTTTCAAGACCGGCAGGCGGCACCATACGCCGCTATTCGGTATCGAAAATGCTCGTGTGCCAAGCCGAGGCCTTCCTGGAGGGCACGCTCGCTGAGCGGCAACGCGAACTGTCCGGCCCTGAACGCACTCTTCTCAGCTACAGAGATGGGCTGAAATTCCTTTTTTGGGTCTCGATCGATATTTCTTCCCGCGGACAAATGCTTCCGCGAAGACGCGCATACCGCCCCGGCCTCTGCAGTAGTATCTGACTGAGACGGTATTGTCATTATCGCCGTTATATGCGGTACGCAAGTTGCGATCCGGCCACCATCGTCTATGTTGGCGCAGCCGAATTTTTGAAGGCCGACATCCTCCGAATGTTCTTACTGACGCGCTGATTGATACTGCCCTGCTTCCACTATAGTTCACGAAGGGGCCTCGAAGCACAATCAGGCAGCCGTTGTCCTCGTAAGTCACCTCGTCGTCGGCGATAACGGGCGTTGCACTCAATAGCCCGGTAATACTTATTGCTACACATACGATAAAGTTTTTCATAACGCCCGCACTCCGCAGTAGACCACAGACACGTAGGCTATCGAGCGGGATCAGAACAGGCTTGAGGTTTAGATGGGGGTTTCATGGGTTTTTTATGGGGATTCGCGTGATCGAAGCCATGACTTCCCGAGGCGAAGATCAAGCCGCGAGACGCCTCTGTGCCTCGCCAACCCCGCCGCCCGCGTAACTCGCGGGACGAAGGTTTGGAGCGTGCGATCAACAAGATCAGAGAGCTCAAACCCCATATCGCGGTCTGGTGGGCGTCCGGCGCACAGCACGCGCAGCTCGCGATCAGATTGACCCGACCATCGCCTCTATCTCGACTATTCTGATTGCTATCTCCTGCCTGTTGCTCGCGCTGACGCAGCTCTTGGGGAAGTCTTGGGACGAGCGATGGGATAACATCTGAAATTTACAGTCTTTACCATTCGTCAAGAGAACAAATCCACTGGTCAAAGGGCTCTGGCATTACTACTGTGATAGCGAGTATGGTTTCTCCGTGACGTAGGTCTTCTGGCTCTGGAAAGAGCCGGGTGAAAAGCGCGAGCTGCCGGTAGGGATAACTGGACTGGCTTGCGCTTTTTTTTGTCCGTTTACCGCATGTACTTCCGCACTGCGTCTTCGTCCCATGCCATACCATGACCCGGCGCGTCCGGAATAATCGCATTGCCATCTTCGATCGCTATCGGCTGTGCGAGAATCGGGTTCGCCCAGTCAACGTATTCGAGCCAGTGACGGGTGGGCGTAATCGCGAGCAGATGCGCGCTGAGTTCCGGGAACAAATGGCTCGATACCGGCATGGCGCGCGCCTCGGCCAGCGCTGCGGCGCGGAGCCAGCCGGTAACGCCGCCGATTTTGACCACGTCGGGCATGAACAGATCGCAAGACCCGGCGGTCAGCGCCTTGTCCATATCGTGCGGCCCCCAGCAGTTCTCGCCGAGCTGAATCGGCGTGCGCGAGGTCGCGCATATTTGCGCATGTCCGTCGTAGTCGTCCGCACGCGTGGGTTCCTCGATCCAGTACAGTCCTTCATCGTCCAGATGTGCGACCCGTGTCTGCGCCTCGGCGGGAGACAGCGTCTGGTTGAAGTCCGACATCAGCAAAATGTCATCGCCGACCGTATTGCGTACGGCGCGAACCACCGCGATATCGCTTGCGACGTCGGGATAGCCGAGCCGCACCTTGACCGCACCGAAACCGGGCTCGGCCAGTTCGAGCGCTTCCGCGGCAGCTCGCTCGGGGCCGATGATGCCAAGGCCGTTGCTGTTGTACGCGGGAATAGGGCGCGCCTCGCCACCGAGAAAGCGCACGAGCGGAAGCGCGGCTGCGCGGGCGAGCGCATCCCAGGCTGCGATGTCGATTCCGGCCAGCGCCATCCCGATCAGGCCTTGTGCGCCGAGCAAGCGGAATTTCTTTTGCAGCAACTCGTCGAGCGCCAGCGGCGCTACGCGCTCGCCGGCGAGCGACTCGCCGATTTTTTTGAGTAGAAGCGCCATCGGTTCGAGAGCTGCGGGTGTGTAGCAGAAGACATAACTGCAGCCCTGAACGCCTTCTTCGGTGAAAAGGTCTACCAGAACCAAAGGCGCGGCGTCGACGGCGCCGCCGCTGGTGACCAGCGGCCGCTGCATTGGCACCAGAACGGGGCGGGCACGCAGCTCGCGGATAGTCAACTTGTCGTGATTCACTGCGTCACACCGGTTTGAGTACGCTCGAAGTGCAATCTGACACCGAACGGCGAGGGTGGCAAGGTCGCGTCAAAGCCCGAGCAGGAGATCCATACGAGATTGCAGCCGCGCCCATTGCT
>JBPCXK010000472.1:0-6607 GCA_051008635.1 Gammaproteobacteria bacterium | reverse complement strand
ACTATACAGAGCTAACAGAGATAAAGCCAGCGATGTAGTGATAAGTAGCAGGAAAACAGACCGCTCAAGGAGGTGTCGCAAAAAAGTCGATACGCCTCGATTCGTTATCCGCGCGCGGATCCGGCCTATTGCCGCTGGCGCGTCTTTGACAACGTTCATGACGATCTCAATGTTTCGTTTGCGGGGGCATGACGCAAAACTGATTCTGCCGTCGACGGGGTGCCGCACAGCTGTTGTAAATATTTCAGACATGTTAATATAATTGACAGTTTTAAATAAAAAGTGCGGCGCGAGCCGTGGGCTTCACCAACGCGACGGTGACCAAGAATGATCTCGCACAGTTTGGCGATGGCAACGGTGGCCCGGCCAGCAACGTGTTCGATGATTCATCCATGCAGGCGGGCTGAACGATTTCGAGATTCTGAACCTACCGCGAGTGAGGCCTATCGCCACGGCTGGTGGCGCCTCAGATCGAACCGATGCCACGGAATCCGGCGTATCGCAAGTTCTTTGCCGCGATGCGCAGACCGGACTTTGATGTACGACTGCATTGGGGAGTGTGGCGAAACGATCTTGCGCCGCGCGGCGCCTGGAACATACCCACAAACTGCGGGTATGGCTTGGGGGCTCTAAGATTTGTTGTTGACCCTCTTTATAGAAGCCACCTTACACGGTTTTCGTCGGAGCGGCTTCACGCGGGAGCCCGATTAACACGAGCACAGTGAAACCAGAACCGTTTCTCCACCCGATCCGAGAGGGGGGCCCGGGCAAGCCTGGTGGCAAGATCTCACCCTCGTTTTCTTCTTTCGCGGGAATGACAGCTCTTCTGCTGCTACCTGCAACATCGGCCGCCGACGGTGGTGACATCTACATCGGCATCGGCCCGTCGTTCTCATTCCTCGATCCGGAAAGCAGAACACCCGCGTTCACGACCGACGAGGACACGGATGTGGGCGGTAAGGTGTTTCTGGGATACGACTTTACGAATCTCTTTTCGCTCGAAGGGTTCTACGCCATTCCCGGCTCAGCCGAAGTAACCGGCAGCGGCGGGTTCGTCGGCGATATCGACTACGACGGCCTTTACGGGCTGCGGCTTGTCCTGACGTTTCCGGACAACGTCGACGGTTTCAATTTTTTTCTCAAAGGCGGCGGGTCGAGCGCCGAGACCAGTAGCGGCAACGTACAGTTCCGTGACGTAGATGACATCAGCGGTTCGGGGGGCGCCGGTTTTGGTTACGAATTCGGCGGGGGTTGGGGACTTCAGCTCGAGTACGACTATTTGTTCAAAGACGTGCAGATGATCACGCTGGGGTTGAGCAGGCGCTTCGGTCTGTTTGGGAAAGAAGAGGTGGCCGAGCCCGAGCCACAGGAGCCGCGCCTCGAAGTCGTGGAGACAGCGCCAGGTGACGAAGATGAAGACGGCGTGCCGGATAACGTGGACCGGTGCCCGGGTACGCTGCCGGGCACGATCGTGGACGACGTCGGCTGTGAGGCGTGGCCACCGCCTGCGCCGGTGGAGACGCTGGAAGAGGTGAGTCTCGATGCGCTGGGATTGTTCAACGTCAACAGCGCCAGGATAACCGCTCAGGGAACAGAGGACCTGCACCGGTTCGTGGAAAGGCTGAGCCGGGACTACGAACGGGTGAAGGCCATCACCGTGGAGGGCCATACAGACAGCCACGCCAGCGAAGCCTACAACCTGAAGCTGGGACGCCGCCGCGCCGAGGCTGTGAAGAAAGTGCTGATCAGCACAGGCATCGACCCGGCAATAATCACCACCGAGAGCTACGGCGAGTCCCGCCCCGTTGCCAGTAACGAGACCGGGGAAGGCCGCGCCAGAAACCGGCGCGTCGAGATGAAGGTGAGAGCGGTCAAGCGGATTGAGTAGGCGATCGGGAATCCAGTTGACAATGATGACCCAAACCGCTTGTTCAACCGGATCCCCTCGCGTTGACGGGAATGACGCAGGTGTTGACGCCGCGGTTTTCCGGACATCTCTTCGGCCGCGACCAGGCTGATGTTATGAAGCTGAAGCGATTCAAACGCGCAATTTTGGCATTTCGCGACACCTTCTTTCACAGCAGAGGTGTGTCACAAAACCGGCTATTCACACGAGGCTCGGCGCCGCGATGAAATTGCATCTGTCGACACTGACGCTGCTGATGCTGTCCGTAGCCAGCGCAACGCAGGCTGCTGTCGGCGGACCGGATTTCACCGCCCACCGTGTCGTGGAAGTCGACCGCCAGGAGATCGTCTTTGTCCACCCATCGGTCGAAGGCTATGAGGCCCTGATCGCGGGTGTGGATCGCCGGGGCGAGGTGGTGCTCCTCGATTCGAAACGCGACGGCGCCCGCCAGATCGCGGACGCATTGCGAGGCCGCACCGACCTCGATGCGATACACATCATCTCGCACGGCGCCCCGGCGCAACTCCTCGTTGGAAGTTCCCCCCAGTCCCCCTTTGCAAAAGGAGGAGGTCGCACTGATCCCTTCACCACCATCCGCAACGCGCTCGCTCCCGACGCTGACATCCTGCTCTATGGTTGCAACTTCGCGCGGGGTGAAGCCGGCAAGCTCGCGGTCGATGCGCTGGCGGCGCTGACCGGCGCCGATATCGCCGCGTCCGACGACAACACCGGCGCTGCGGCACTGGGCGGCGATTGGGATCTGGAAACGCGGGTCGGGAAGATTGAAACTGATGTTGCGATTTCAGCCGCTGCGCAATTTGACTGGCAACATCTGTTACAAGCCGTACCGGGCAACTCGACGGTCATGGTTACGGTGGATAACGCGGTGGCGGATGGTGTTGATACCGATACGTTGCAGGCGACGATCCTCGACGCCGGCAGCAATCCCGTGACCGGGGAGACGGTAACGTTCGCGGCGCCGACCAATGCGACGCTGAGCGCGGCGATGTGTACCACCGACGCTGCCGGTCAGTGCACAGTGACGGCGACCTCAACGGTAGCCGGCGCTGACAGCAGTGCGGTGAGCATTGGCGCAGGCGTCTTGAGCAACTCACCCGCGAATTTCGAGTTCCGAGCGGGCCCGGCCGATCGGGCGGCCTCGACGGTCATGGTGACGTTCGACAACGCGCTTGCGGACGGCGCTGCCCAGGACACCCTGCAGGCGACGATACGCGATGCGAACAGCAACCCGGTCACGGATGCAGTGGTCACGTTTTCCCCGCCCGTCAACGCGACGCTGGGTGCGCTCATGTGCACCACCGACGCACTCGGGCAATGCGCAGTGACCGTCACCTCCACAGTCGCCGGGCCCGACAGTAGCGCCGTCAGCATCACTGCCGGTGCGCTGAGCAACTCCCCGGTAATGTTCAGCTTCATCGCCGGCGCTGCCGATCCGACGAACTCGATGGTGCTGCCCAGTGTCGACAACGCGATAGCGGATGGTGTTGCGACGGATACATTGGGGGCCACGATCCGCGATGTGAACGACAATCCGGTCGCCGGCGAAGTCGTCACTTTTACCGCGCCGGTCAACGCTGCGCTGAGCGCGCCAACGTGCACCACGGCCGCGGCAGGCCAATGTTCGGTAACCGCGACATCAACGCTGGTAGGTACGTACAGCAGCGCCGTAAGCATTGCCGCCGGGGCGTTGAATAACTCCCCGGTCTCGTTCAACTTCGTGCCCGGGCCAGTCGATATCACAAATGCCGGCACGCTGATCGAGGCCCTCGACGCCGCAGGCGACACAGACGGTGATACGGGTGAGCTTCGCGTCACGCTGCTCGATGCCACCAGCAACCCGGTGCCGGGAATCAACGTTGGGTTCACCGTGGCGAGCGGCAATGCAACGCTGGCCGGGGCAGTGGGCGTGACAGACGTCAATGGTCAGTACACGACGACCACCGGCAACACGGTCGCCGAGACCGCAAGCTACACCGTTCAGTACGACAGCGATGGCAACAACATACTGGACACGCTGGTGGTAAACGGCAGCCCGGCCAGCGTGGTATTCAGTGCCGGCGCAGCGGTAGCGGCGCAGAGTGTGATGAGCGTCGATACGACGACGGGCGTTGCCGACGGTGTGACGGCGATTGTTGTGACGGTGCAGGCGGCCGACGCCAACGGGAACAACCTGAGCAACGGCGGTGAGACTGTCGTCGTCAACGTTGACGGCAATGCCACTGCCAGCGGCGTCACCGACAATGGCGATGGCACGTATACGGCCACGGTAACTAACAGGGTGGTGGAAACCGTCGACATCAGCGCAACGCTGAACACCGCGGCCGTGGGCAACGGCAGCCCTCAGTCGGTCATGTTCACGGCGCCGGACAGCGACGGGGACACGGTGCCGGACCCGACCGAAGATGCGAACACGGACGGTGACAACAATCCGGCTACCAATCCGGGGCCCGACACTGACGCGAACGGCACTCCTGACTATCTCGATACCAACGACGACGGCGACGGTACGCCGACGCTGGGGGAAGACCGCAACGGTGACGGCGATCCGACTAACGACGACACCGATGGGGACGGAATCCCCGACTACCTGGACGCTGACGGCGCCGGGCCGGGCGCGGGGGACTCGGATAGCGACGGCGTGCCCGATGACATCGAGTGCCCGACCGGCATTCCGTGCCCTGACACCGATGGCGACACCACGCCGGATTACGCCGACGTTGACGACGATGGCGATGGTCTTCCGACAGTAGACGAGGATCTGGACGGCGACGGCGACCCCACCAACGACGACAGCAACGGCAACGGCACACCGGACTTCCTGGAGCCTGACCCCGCAACAGTTGACACTGACGGCGACCGCGTCCCCGACCTTCAGGAGGTCAGCGACGGCACCGATCCGGGCGATCCGCTGGACTATCGCGACACTGACGGCGACCTGGTGCCGGATTTTGTCGAGGGCCAGGACGGTACCGACCCGAACGACCCATCGAGCTTTGTGGATACAGACCAGGGCGGCGTTGCGGACTACGTGGAGACGGTGCTGGCCCCGAATCAGGGTCTGCCGCCGATGGACGAGAACGATGCGGAGGACGACAACCGTGATTCGGACAACGATGGCCTGCCGGACGCGCTGGAATTGCGTATTGGCGGCGATCCGCTCGATGCAAACTCGCCGACGCTAAACGGCGACGGTGATGACGACGGCGACGGCGTCACGAACGCGCAGGAAGCGTACCTCGACTCGATCGGCATCGGACCGGTGAACGCGGCATCCGACTTTGATCGCGACGGTTACCCGGACGCGCTCGAGGTGGAGCAGAACATGAACCCGTTGCATGCCAACGATCCCGACCGCGATGGCGATGGCGTGCCGGATCGCATCGAGATTGTTGCCGGCGCAGACATCGGCGCTACCACCGACAGCGATGCCGACGACATCCCGGATGCCCGCGAGATTGCCGTTGGGACCGACCCGCTGGTCGCCGCCGCCACCACCGACAGTGACGGCGACGGCATCCTGGATAGCGCGGAGCAGTTCCTGGCGGATCTGGGTGGGATGGCCGATACGCAGCCGGAAACCGACAGCGACGGCGACGGTATCACGGATGCAGTGGAACTGGAGAACAGCGCCAACCCGATCGTGGCTGAGCAGGCGGTGGTGTGGATCGAGACGAAGCAGGGCGGGCGCGGGGTGCGGGACATCGGCACAGGCGCCGGCGCGGTCACGGTTACGGCGCGGGTGGGGAACTACCAGTCCCAGACGTTGCAATTCGACTGGAGCGGGACGGACTCACGCATCCTCTCGGCTGCTACGAGCTCGACGACGGTGCGCGATCTGGTGTTTGATCCCAGCGCCTTGCCAGATGGTCAGTACGCGCTGGTGGTCAGCGTCGTGCGGGTAGTTAACGGTGTGCCTTCGCCAGCCTCGGTGGTCCTCTACAGTGTGCGGCTGAGCGGCGGTCAGCCACAGGTGGACGTCGACACCGACGGCGTGGCCGATGGCGCCGATGGCGCCGACGGCCTGAACACCGCGCGCTTCAATATCCTCCAAACCGGGGGAGACAACGGCAATGCAGTCATCCTCCAGGCCCAGTCCGGGGTCAAGGTGCGCACCGGCAGCACGGCACGCGCGGCGGGCCTGAATCGGGCCAACGTCACCGAAGCGGATATCGCACAGTTCGGCGACGGCGTAGGTAGCCCGATCACTGGCGCCAACGACGGACTCGACAATTCGACCGGCATCAACGACTTCGAGCTCGCGAATCTGCCGGCAGTGCGCGCTACGGTAAGCGTAGTGTTGCCACAGGCGACCGCGATCCCGGCCGTCGCCGTCTACCGCAAGTTCGTCCCGCCCACCGGCTGGCAGGACTTCGTCGAAGACGGCGTCGACTCCGTCTCGTCGGCGCCGGGTTCGCCGGGCCAATGTCCACCGCCCGGAGATATCCTTTATTCGCCGGGCCTGACGCCGGGCGATTTCTGCGTGCAGCTGACGATCACGGATGCCGGCCCGAACGATGCCGACGGCAGTGTCAACGGGTTGATCAAGGAGCCGGGTGGGGTGACCGCGCCGCTGACTGACGGCGTGCGTGCAGAGGTCGGCGCCAGCGGGCCATGGTGGTGGCTGCTGTTGGGGCTGCCGATGCTGGTTCGTCTGTGCTCTGCGTTTAGAAGGTGTCGCAA
>JBPCXK010000471.1:0-6539 GCA_051008635.1 Gammaproteobacteria bacterium | reverse complement strand
CGACGACCTGTGGATTGAGCACGTTGAACACAGAATTCGCCGCCAGTACATCGAGCACCCGTTGCGTGGCGTACAGCCGCAGCGGTTGAGACTCTCGCAGATTCAATAGCCCGGCAACGTGATCGACGTCGGCGTTGGTCAACACTACGCCCTGGATGGGGCTGTGACGCAGAGCGTGTTTCGGCTGCAGCACGTCGTTGTCGTTGATCTGCTGTCGCAAATCCGGCGAAGCGTTAAACAGGAACCAGTGTTCGCCATCGGCGCTCACGGCGATGGACGACTGCGTGCGCGGCGTCGCCGCCGGATCGTTCTGTCGCGCGCGGCGGCTGTTGGGGTGATTGCAGTTCCACTGTGGGTAGCCACCGCCGGCGGCGGCGCCAAGGACGCGAATTTTCATGGCCGACTCGAGATTTTTGGATGGGCAAGCATAGCCGCGGAACATCGGTTTGCGCTAGCGTGCAGCCCTTGTGAATTCAAATCCCGGCGCGATCATCTCGCCCCGTGGTAGAAATACGGGCTAGCTGGCTGACTACGCACGATGGCTTCAAGTATGACAGGTACTTTCGAGGACGCCCACACTGGCGCGCAAAAGTCGCTCAGGCGGCGTTTTCGGACTCGATGCGCTTTTTCAGTTGCGCGAGGAGCGTCGTGTTGGTAACGAGCTCGTAGAACAGTTCATCGCGAACCGGCAGCGCTTCGCGGCGGTTGTCACGCCAGATGCCAATCTTGCCGGCGCGGATCAACAGCATGCGCATCTTGCCTTGCGCATCGGGGTAACTGCCGCGATGTAGAGTGACAGGCTCCGACTCGCCATGCAGGCGCAGCGAATACGAGGTGAGCACGATCTCGGTCTCCAGCTTTTTGAAAGCGGCGCTGGACAGCAACACGCCGTTGACGTTGTAGCGCAGTTGCGTCTGGCCTTTTTGATCGGTTTCACCTTCTTCCATGGACACCACATCGACATTGAACAGCCTGCGTGCTCCCGTATCCTCAATCTGCTTGCGCAATATGGACGAGCAGGATGAAAGCCTGTCCGAATTGCCGATCGCGGGCGATATCATGATCGGCCGGTCTTCATCGTAGAGAAAAGTGGGCGTGCCCTCGGCAAAGTCGATGCCGATGCCGAGTTCCAGCGGCGGTAGTCCCTTTTTTTTGTTGTTGAAGTTTTTGGTATGCACCACGTTCAGCATGTCGAAAGCCAGCCCGCAGGCTCTGGAGACCGCAAACCAGTCTCGTGGACGATCCAGTTGCTCGAACACGCTCAGGATAACCGCGTCGCCTTCTATGAACACTTTCTCCGCGCTATAGACAGCGAGCAACGCGCTTATCGGCTGGAAGAAGCTGCTGCTGAAATGAGTCGCCGGATTCAACTCCTGCTCGTAAAGTTCCTGCGTTACGGCCATGGAGCCGCGCACGTCCGCCTTCACAATAGCGTGATTCTTGATGCCCGAATCACCGCGTTCGATTTCTTCCGAGGCGACAAACTCGTAAAGGCAGTTATTGACCTGTGACAGCCGCAGTTCATCGTCCTCGGTGAGTATCTTGATGCGGTTGAGCGCCCGGTGGCTCAGGCGCAGAAGCTGGAGGTCGCGTCGGTAGCGGGAGAGATCTTTCAGGCAGCGCAGCAGACGATTGTCCTGCTCGATTCTGCTCAGTCGTCTGAACTTGGCCGTGGCCTCATTCAGGGCTTCGGTCAGTGTAGTATTGTTGTTCTGCGCGTCCGCAGTGAGTTTGCGTTGCGCCACCGCTTGCAGGGCCCCGCCGTAGACGTAGTCACGCGCCATTATCGGATTGAGCGACACCGAGAACCGGCCGTCCCATAATTCCGCAAGCTCGTAAGCCGCGCAGATTTTGTCGAGTATGCCGGCATCGATGAAGCATTGCTTGATCGCGAGAAAGCGCTCATAGGGCGGGCTATACTCGATGTCGTTGCTGCGCCCGCGCAGCCGCGACAGCCAGCCGGTGTGTGACTCGATCTCTTCCTCGTGTTCCGGCGCCTTGAACAGCTTGTCGATGTTCGATGAGACGTCAAACCAGGTCGGTTGCTCTGCCAGCTCCGCATAGCCCTTCGAGTGCCCAAGCAGCCTCCCGACGTGCAGCAACCCACCCAGTTCGTCGTACAGATCGGGCTGCAGATCGGCATCGTCATGGTCGGACTCGGCCGGTAAGTAACTTGCGGCCAGCCTCTGCGGCAGTTGTTCGGCAAACACCTGCCCCAGCAGCTCGCCGATAAACGTAAAGCTGTCGTTGTCGTTTTCCCGAATGCCGAGCAATACGTAGAACTCCATCATGAGCTCCTGGCTGTCGGGGCTCCTCGCCAGCAGCACCGGGTTGAAAAGCATGCCCGGATGGATGGGCCAGGTCACGCCGAGCAAACGCTCGCGAAGTTTGCTCAAGCTATAGCTCTCCGCTTTGCGCAACTCGCGCGCCAACTTCAGCTTGGTGTAGAACGATACGTATTCGCGGCGTGCGCCCAGGTTTACGACTTTCTCGTGCGTGACCAGCGCCAGCGAGCTGCCTTCGCCGCGTTGCTTGCGGGCTGTCTCTTTCAGATCAGCGATGATGTCGTCGATTTCGCAATCGACCGATTGCACCAGTACCTTGATCACCGCAAGTTGCAGCAGCTCGACCTCTTCGAGGCGTTTGTGCTGCTTGTTGCGGTGAACCGCCCCGGTCGAAAGATCGATATAGCACTTCGTAAACGCCTGCAGCGCGTCGGCGAGCTCTTCTTTCGCGTTTTTGTCGGTGGATCTGCTGATGAGCTGCTTGAGGCTGAGGCGGATGACCTCACGGCTCAGGCTCAGAAACCGCGGGCTCAGATGGACGTCAACGTGGTAGTTGTTGGTCCCGATGCGCAGCTTGTCGAGGTTCAGGCGGACCGGCGCCGGCTCGATGAGTGCTGGGAAGGACTCCTGGGCAGATGATTCCGGTGGCGCTTTTTCAGCGGGTTCGCTCATGGGATTCTCTTACGGGTACGGCCAGCTCGCCCGTAGGAGACGATTTTAGTCTATATGGCGTAAACTTCCTTTACCATTCGTCACTTTTATGTGTCCGAAAACAGTTCACGTAGCTCTCGGCGCAATATCTTGCCAACATTGGTCTTTGGCAAAGCCTCGGTGAACTGGACGCTCTTGGGCACCTTGTAGCCGGTCAGCGACTCCCGGCAGTGCTCGATGAGCGCCTCGGCCGTGAGCGCCGGATCGCTCTTCACCACCACGAGCTTGACCACTTCTCCGGATCTGTCATCCGGCACCCCAATCGCCCCGACTTCGAGCACGCCCGGGTGATCGGCGGCGACGTCTTCTACCTCGTTCGGATAGACGTTGAAGCCGGATACCAGAATCATGTCTTTTTTGCGATCCACTATGCGCACAAAGCCCTCTTCGTCCATGTTGGCTATGTCGCCGGTGCGCAACCAGCCGTCTTTGTTCAGCACCTTGGCGGTTTCCTCCGGTCGGTTCCAGTATCCCTTCATGACCTGAGGGCCGCGGATACACAGCTCGCCGACTTCACCGATTGGCAGCAAGTTCCCGTCCTCATCCTGTATCGAGCATTCGGTTGAGGAGATCGGCAGACCAATGCTGCCGCTGTACTGCGCAATGTCCAGCGGGTTGATGCACGCGGCAGGTGACGTCTCGGTCAGGCCATAGGCCTCGACCAGGGTAACGCCGGTGACCCGCTTCCACCGTTCCGCCACCGAACGCTGTACCGCCATGCCGCCACCGAACGCTGTCTTGAGCGTCGAGAAATCGAGTTTGTCAAACCCCGGCGTGTTCAGCAGAGCGTTGAACAGCGTGTTCACGCCCGGCATGCACGTGAAAGGTACCTTCCTGAGCTCTTTGACGAACCCTGGCAGGTCGCGCGGATTAGTGATCAGCACGTTCAGCGAGCCCACTTTCATCAGCGCCATACAGTTCGCGGTCAGCGCGAAGATGTGATACAGCGGCAGCGCGGTGATGACGACCTCCCGCTGCTTGCGGTAAGGCGTAAGCCAGGCCGCCGCCTGCAGCGTGTTCGCGACCATGTTCTTGTGCGTGAGCATCGCACCCTTGGCCACGCCCGTCGTACCGCCCGTGTACTGCAGAAAGGCGACATCATCGTGGCCGAGTTGCACGGGCTCCAGCTTGCGGCCCTGGCCGGCCGCGAGCACGTCTGCGAACGACAACGTTGCGGGCAGAGAGTAGGCCGGCACCATTTTCTTGACGTATTTGATCACGAGGTTGACCAGCAACGACTTCGGAAACCCCAGCAGGTCACCGATGCGCGTGATTATCACGGTCTTGACCGAAGTCTGGTCGATGACCTCGGCCAGCACGTGCGCAAAGTTCTCGAGAATGACAATCGTGGTTGCGCCTGAATCGTTCAGCTGATGTTTCAGTTCGCGTGCGGTGTAAAGCGGGTTGGTGTTGACCACGGTAAGCCCGGCGCGCAGCACACCGAACAGCGCGACCGGATACTGCAGGATATTCGGCATCATGATCGCGACGCGTTCGCCTTTGGCGAGCTTGAGGTCGTGCTGCAGGAACGCGGCGAAGTTGCCGCTCATGTCGCTGAGCTCGGCGTAGCTGATGGCCTTGTCCATGTTCGAAAAGGCCGGTGCATCGCTGTAACGGGCTACGTTGTCATCGAAGATCGCGACTATCGAGGCGTACTCATTGACGTCGATTTCCGCGGGCACGCCAGGTGGATAATTCTTGAGCCAGGGCTTGTCCATACTTGTTGTTCGCTTATTAAGGTTATGGCGGGCCGACGCGCCTGCGCTAGTGCACCCACTGTCGAGCGTCGCCGACGAACAGATCGGGCAGCAGCCCGTCTTCATCGCCCAGCGCGTAACCGGAAAAATCGGTAACGCCTTCGGCCGCCAGCACTTCGTCGTCGATAAAGAAGTTGCCGGTGCACGAAGTGCTTTCGCGGCACAACACGGCATGCGCGGCATCGGCCATGATCTGCGGGCTGCGGCAGTTAGTGGGCTGCACCAGACCGCCCAGCATCGCCAACGCCGCGGTGCTGATCACGGTGCGCGGCCACAGCGCGTTGACGGCGACATTGTCCGCGCGAAATTCCTCCGCCATGCCCAGCACACACATGCTCATGCCGTATTTGGACATCGTGTATGCGGTGTGATTTTTGAACCAAAGCGGGTCCATGTTGAGCGGCGGCGCAAGATTCAGAATATGCGGGTTGTCCGCCTCTTTGAGGTAGGGGAGGCAGGCTTGCGAGCACACAAACGTGCCGCGTACGTTGACGCCAAACATCAGGTCGAAGCGTTTCATCGGCGTGTCAAGCGTGCCGGCCAGGCTGATGGCGCTGGCGTTGTTCACCAGGATATCGACGCCGCCGAACGTATCGGCCGTCTTCGCGACCGCGTCGGCCACCTGATCCTCGAAGCGGATATCGACCCGCAAAGGCAGTGCCTGACCGCCCGCCGCTTCTATTTCTGCCGCCGTCGTGTGTATGGTCCCGGGCAGCTTGGGATGTGGTTCGGCGGTCTTCGCGGCTATTGCTACGTTCGCCCCGTCGGCCGCCAGCCGCAGGGCGATCGCCTGTCCGATGCCTCTGCTGCCGCCGGAGATGAAAATCGTCTTGCCTTTGAGCGTCGACATGGCGTCAGTCAAACTCGGGTTTACGCTTTTCACAAAACGCGCGTACGCCTTCAGCGAAATCAGCGGTTTGCGCGCATTCCTTGAAGTGGCGTTCCTCGGCGTCGAGTTGATCCATGAACTCCGCGTGTAGCGAGCGGTTGATCAGCGCTTTGGTTCTGGCGTAGGCGAAACGCGGCCCGCGCGCAAGGCGCGTGGCGAGTTTTTCGGTCGCCGCATCGAGTTCCGCCGCCGGCACGATCTCGTTGACAAGCCCCATGCTCAGCGCGCGCTTCGCATCGAAGCGGTCGCCCAGCAAGACCAGCTCCATGGCGCGCTTCAGTCCTACCATGCGCGGCAGATAATACGTGCTCGCACCGTCCGGCGAGGTGCCGATGTGGCAATAAGCGAGCGTGAACACCGCATTGTCCGCGGCGACAGCAAGATCGCTGGCCGCCACGAGGCTGACGCCAAAACCTGCCGCGGCGCCGCGCACACTCGCGATCACGGGCTTGTCCATGCTGCGGAGTTCCGCTACCGCGCCGTGCACGTGGTCGAACAGCGGCCCGAACGCCGCATCGCCTTGCTCGGCGATCCGCTCGAGCGAGTCGCGGAAGAATGCGACATCGCCGCCGGCCATGAAATGATCGCCCGCGCCCGCGATGATCACGCATCGCGTTTCATCATCGGCGGCGACCTGCCGCAGCGTCCCGTGCAGGCTCTGGGCCATGTCCGGATTCAGCGCATTGAGCACCGCCGGGCGGTTCAGCGTGATCTTCGTGATTCCGTCGTGCTTGTGGACGACGACTGCGGCGGACATCTCTAGTGCTCCGTCAAGGTGATATTGGTGGGTTCAGAGTTCCGCAAATGCGTCACTGCAAGGCGCAGTCCGCAGGGAATGGTAGACTCTTGCCAAGGACTGCAACGCCGCAGTGGCGCATTTGCGCGGCTCCCTGTGGG
>JBPCXK010000470.1:0-5477 GCA_051008635.1 Gammaproteobacteria bacterium | reverse complement strand
TTGATTCCACAACGCATTTTCTTCAGTCGGAAATACGACCTGTATTCCGCTCCTTCAGAAAATGCGCTGTGAAATCAAATCTCTGCGCGATCATCTCGCCCCGTGGTGAGAAATGCGGGCTAGTTCTGGTCTCTGGCTTCTGGTCAGCGTCTTCCTTCTGTCAGTTCTTTTAGCTGCTTGCGTTTGCTGCTGACCCGCGCACGCGTGACGTGGTCAACATCTTCGCCCTCTATTGCGAGATCGAACTGCTCCAGCGCGGCGGCATACTGTCCGTAAGCCATGTAGTAGTCGGCTGTCGATTCATGGCTCAGCCAGGGTTTGTTGGTTCGCGCGGCAGCTGTGGCCTTCAGTTTGTCCAGTTCCGGGTTGTGCGCGCCATTGCGGGTCTTGCTGTCCAGCAGGCGTAGCGCCTTGGCCGCGCGGCCGCGCATGATCAGCGCGTCGGCAAGATGGTAAATGATGGACTCCTGGCCCGGGTATATTGCATTCATGCGTTCCAGCAACACTGTGGCCTGTTCGCTGCGGCCGGCTTTGATCTGCGCTTGCGCCAGCGCGAGGTTGATGGGAAGCGAGCCCTCCTCCTGCGCTTGCAACTCTTCCAGCACTTCGAGGGCCTTATCCTGATAACCGGCCAGACTTTGCGCGATCGCGTATGTGTAACGCATAGTGACTGGCGGTAGTCGACTGGTTCGCAGCGCTCGTTCGTAGTCGGTCACGACGCTGGCAGGGTTGCTGGTGAGCGCGCGCATACGAGCCTTCGCAAACCGAAACGTTAGCGAATCGCTCTTGAACTTACCGGAGAATTGCGCCGCCCGCGCGCGCGTATCAGCAATACGCGACAGGGTGACCGGGTGAGTGCTCAGGTATTCGGGAATAGAGCCGTAGTTGAGTTGCGTGTTTTTGTGCAGGCGCTGCAGAAACTGTGGCATGCCTCGCGGTTCGTAACCCGCAGCAGCCAGCAAACGAATCCCGACGCTGTCTGCCTCGATCTCGTTCGTGCGCGAGAACGCGAGCTGTGCTTGCGCGCCCGCGGCGAGACTTGAGTACAGCGCCGCGCGCCCAAGGTCGCCGCCACCGTATGCGCCCGCAAGCACCGCCGCCAGTACGCCAAGCGCGGTGGTGACGTTAATTTTGCCCGACTTGGCGTACGTGCGCGCCAGGTGGCGCTGGGTTACGTGCGCGATCTCATGCGCCAAGACGGCCGCCAGTTCGCTTTCGCTTTGAGCAGTAAGCAGCAGGCCGGCGTTGATAGCGACGATACCGCCCGGCGCCGCGAAGGCATTGATGCGGGAGTCGTCGATGAGCAGAAACGAAAAGCGTGTCTGCCCGCTGACCCCGTTAGTGACCAGTCGCGCGCCAAGCGACTGGACGTAGCTGGTGAGTTCCGGGTCCTTCACGAGTCTCAACTGATTGCGAATCTGGGCCAGCAGGGCTGAGCCCAGAGCGCGCTCTTGCGCGGGCGTGAGCACGGCACTGGCCGGGTCGCCGATATCGGGTAGCTGCACGCTGGTTTCCGCGCCGGCGCCTGCCGCGCAGAGAGACAGAGCGAGTGCGGCTGTTGCGAGTCGTTTCATGTGGGCGCGAGCACCTAAGCGGCAGGCCGCCAACGTTATGGTAGGCGGCGCATCAAACCGGATTATACCCGCTGGACCTTGCTGGCGGGCGGCGAAGCAATCTCTCTGATTTAGGGGGTTGTGAAACGCTGATAGTTCCGTTGCTGTAGCGGTCCCCGGCCGACGGCGGGCCGTCGTACCGCACTTAGCGTTGGCCGGTGAGTGATGTATGATTGATCGCAATAACACGCCGATGACCACCGCCGTTGCGGGCCAGGCTCGCGAGGCGGCGCCGAGTCGTGAAATTTTCGGCCGCACGTATTAATATCTCACGTTCAGAATCAGGGCTAACTACCGATACGCTAACGGGATATTGGCAGCCCTGCGGTTTGTTGTATTCGACTTTATAGAGAGACCCAATGACAGCGACATCGCCACACGTCGAGATTGACAACGACAGCCAGATCACCGGCGCTGAGATATTCGTGAGATGTTTGCAGGCCGAAGGTGTGGATATGATCTTCGGTTATCCGGGCGGGGCTGTGCTGCACATTTACGACGCCCTGTACAGACAGCAGGAGCTGGCGCACATCCTGGTGCGCCACGAGCAGGCCGCGGTGCATGCCGCCGAGGGTTATGCCAAGTCCACGAACAAACCTGGCGTGGTGCTTGTCACCTCCGGTCCCGGCGCGACCAACGCGGTCACCGGCATCGCCGACGCGTATATGGACTCGGTGCCGCTGGTTGTGTTCACCGGGCAGGTACCGACGCATTTGATCGGCAACGACGCCTTTCAGGAGGTCGACACGGTCGGTATCACGCGGCCGTGTGTGAAGCACAACTTTCTGATCAAATCCGTCGACGAGATCGCCTCGACCATCAAGAAGGCGTTTTACGTCGCCACCAGCGGGCGCCCCGGCCCGGTGGTCGTGGATATTCCCAAGGACACCACGGCGCAAAAGGCGGTCTTCGACTATCCCGAAAAGATCAGCATTCGCTCATACAACCCTACCGTGAAAGGGCATCCGGGCCAGATCAAAAAGGCAGTGCAGCTGATTCTGTCGGCGGAACGACCGATGATCTACACCGGCGGTGGTGTCATTCTGGGTAATGGCCACGATGCATTGACAGAATTCACACGCATCCTGGGTTACCCTATCACCAACACGCTGATGGGGCTGGGCGGTTATCCGGCGACTGACAAGCAGTTCATCGGCATGCTCGGAATGCATGGGACTTACGAAGCGAACATGGGCATGCACAATTCCGACGTGCTCATCGCCATCGGCGCGCGTTTTGACGATCGTGTGACCGGCAACATCGAAAAGTTTTGTCCCGACGCCAGGATCGTGCACATCGATGTGGATCCTGCGTCGATTTCCAAAAACGTAAAGGTGGATATCCCCATCGTGGGTGATGTCGATGCCGTGCTGAGAGCAATGATCAAAGAGCTCGAGGCCACCGAGCGCAAGCCCAACGCCGAGGCGCTCAAGAAGTGGTGGAACCAGATCGACGAGTGGCGGTCGATGGACTGCCTCAAGTACGACCAGTCGGGCGACATCATCAAGCCGCAGTACGTCCTGGAAAAACTTTACGAGATCACCAACGGCCAGGCCTATGTGACCTCCGATGTCGGCCAACATCAGATGTGGGCCGCCCAGTTTTACAAGTTCGACAAACCGCGTCGCTGGATCAATTCCGGTGGCCTGGGCACGATGGGCTTTGGTTTACCGGCGGCCATGGGCGTGCAGCTCGCGCATCCGCGCGCCGACGTGGTGTGTGTGACCGGCGAGGCCAGCATTCAGATGTGCATTCAGGAGCTGTCGACCTGCCGCCAGTACGCCCTGCCGATCAAAATCGTGAATCTGAATAATCGCTACATGGGCATGGTGAGGCAGTGGCAGGAGTTCTTCTATCAGGGCCGTTACGCGATGTCGTACATGGATGCGCTGCCGGACTTCGCCAAGCTCACCGAAAGCTACGGTCATGTGGGTATGCAGATCGACAAGCCGGCCGACGTGGAGCCGGCGCTCGTCGAGGCGATGAAGCTGAAAGATCAGCTAGTGTTTATGGATTTCATCACCGACCAGGACGAGAACGTCTATCCCATGATTCCCGCGGGCGGCGGTCAGAACGAAATGATCCTGGTCTGATCCATGCGGCACATTATCTCGATACTCGTGGAAAACGAGTCGGGCGCGCTGTCGCGCATAGCCGGTTTGTTCTCCGCGCGTGGTTACAACATAGAATCGCTCACGGTCGCGCCAACCGACGACCCAACCCTGTCGCGTATGACCCTGGCCACGACCGGCAGCGACGATATCATCGAGCAGATCACGAAGCAGCTCAACAAGCTGGTCGATGTGGTCAAGCTGCTCGACATGACCGAGCATCATCATATCGAGCGCGAGATGATGATGATCAAGGTGAAGATCAACGGCAACGGCAACGGCAAGGCCGAAGAAGTGCGCAGGCTGGCGGAAATCTTTCGCGGCCGGGTCATCGACGTGACGTCCCGGGCCTACACGATCGAGCTGACCGGAACCGGCGACAAACTGGATGCCTTCATCAATGCGCTGGACCCCGGCGCCATTCATGAAGTCGTACGTTCAGGTGCGATGGGGATCGTCCGCGGCGACACCGCGCTGAGCTTGTGAACGCGCACTGCCCGCTCTAGGTTCTAGCCCGTATTTCTCACCACGATGACGGCGCTGGCTTGATCTTTGAATCCACAACGCATTTTCTTCACTCGGAAATACAGCCCGTATTCCGCGCGATCAGAAAATGCTTTGTGAATTCAAATCTCTGCGCGATCATCTCGCCCCGTGGTGAGATATGCGGGCTAGACTAAGGGTTCTGCCTGAAATAAGTTTGCATTTCTTAGGCCTAGGCGCCCGTGTGGCAAGGCGCGAGGCAGGCGAATAGCCGGCTATTTAACTGCCGAAGCATCGCCGCCACGCGGGATGGATAGACGTCGCACAGGGATGTGCAAGTGTCGCGGGCGCACGACGCGCAGGAGCGACCGCCGAGAAATGTGAAGTTATTTCTGGCAGAGCCCTACTACAAACAAAGCCACTTCCCGGCGTTCGCTGCGCCGACGACTATCGATGGAGTTGGACCAATGAATATCTACTACGACAAAGACGCTGATTTCTCGCTCATTCAGGGAAAGGAAGTCACCATAGTGGGTTATGGCTCGCAAGGGCACGCCCACGCCAACAACCTCAAAGACTCAGGCGTTGCAGTCACTGTCGCCTTGCGGCCCGGTTCGTCATCCGGGGTCAAGGCTAAAAACGCCGGGCTCGAGGTCAAAACCGTCGAAGACGCGGTCAGGGGCGCGGACGTGGTGATGATACTGGCGCCCGACGAACACCAGGCTGCGTTGTATCGGGAACAAGTCGCACCCAACATCGAGCAGGGCGCGGCGCTTGCGTTCGCGCATGGATTCAATATCCATTTCCAGCAGATAGAGCCGCGCGCCGATCTGGATGTGATGATGATTGCGCCAAAGGCGCCGGGCCATCTCGTGCGCTCCACTTATGCGCAAGGCATTGGCGTGCCGATGTTGATCGCCATGCACCAGGATACCTCGGGCATGGCAAAGAACGTCGCTTTGTCTTATGCCTGCGCCATTGGCGGCGGACGTGCGGGCATTATCGAGACGACATTTCGCGAAGAGACAGAGACCGATTTGTTCGGCGAACAATCCGTGCTGTGCGGTGGCACCACCGCGCTGGTGCAGGCGGGTTTCGAGACATTGGTCGAGGCGGGTTATTCGCCGGAAATGGCATATTTCGAGTGTCTGCACGAGCTGAAACTGATCGTCGATCTGATGTACGAAGGCGGCATCGCCGACATGCGTTATTCGATCTCCAACACGGCGGAGTATGGCGATTTGACGCGCGGACCGCGGCTCATCACGGA